>CAVKMV010000080.1:0-8024 GCA_963657675.1 Ruminococcus intestinalis | reverse complement strand
GGGTAATACTATCAGGCTTTCTCTTTTTGGCCTGGAAAACCAGACGAATATCGACAACAATATGCCAATAAGGGTAATGTGCTACGACAGTGCTGCTTACAGAGTGCAGATGAGTGAGGGTATTCAAAAAAAGTATCCGGTAATAACGCTGGTGCTCTATATGGGCTGGCGGGAAAAATGGAATACTCACCTAAAGCTTTCCGAATGTCTGGAAATCACACCGGAGCTAAAGCCATTCGTGCAAGATTACGAAATCAAGGTCATAAATATGGCATGGCTATCAGATGAGCAAATCAACATGTTTCAAAGTGATTTTAAGATTTTAGCGAAGCTGTTGCGAAGCCTGAGACTGAAAATGGATATTGAATTCACGAATGATGAAATTAAGCATACGTATGAAATTCTAGAGCTTCTTAATGCATTGACACAGGATGATTTATATACCAAGATGCGAAAAGACCTCAGCAAAGCTGACGCAGAAAAGAAAGGAGTTGTGCATACTATGAAAAGCATTTATACCTTAATGTTAGAAGAAACCGAAGCGAAAGCAAAAGAAGCTGCAAAAGAAGCTGCAAAAGAAGCTACAATCAAGGCTGAAGAAAAAACAACGAAAGAAATTGCTTTTCGTATGAAGGAAAGCGGCATGCAGCTTAACGATATTGCTAAAATCACAAGGCGTAGCA
The DNA here is from genome assembly GCA_963657675.1 of Ruminococcus intestinalis. Taxonomy (GTDB): domain Bacteria; phylum Bacillota; class Negativicutes; order Acidaminococcales; family Acidaminococcaceae; genus Phascolarctobacterium_A. The sequence continues at coordinate 7,341 of CAVKMV010000080.1, read as the reverse complement.
CTGAGACGCTCAAAAAATGGTTTGATGCCTCCTCCTCTGCGGTGCAGTCGGTTTAGACGTTAAAGCTAACATAAAGCATAAGCTACGGGAGACGGCCGCAGGCCGTCTCCTTTTTTGACAATTAGCAATAAATGGCCTGAGATTAAGCCTTCCCCTCTTTCTTTTTCTTCCCAAAGATGTTATAATAGGGCTTAAATTGAATCGACCCCTGCAAGCACAATGAACAAGCAAGTATGCTTATGGGCAGTGTTTTAGAGAGCGAGGCCACCGGCTGCAAGCCTTGCACACCAGCGTTAAGCAGAAGTTCCCTTGGGAGTGCCCCGCCTGAAGGCCGCAAGGCTGCGTAGGGCTGGCGTGTGGCCGCGTTAAGGCTGGCAAATGAAGGAATAAATTTGGGTGGTACCGCGAAGAATATTTCGCCCCTGTTGCACTGTGACAGGGGCGTTTTCTTTTTATATTTTTGGCAGCTGCCAAGGCAGCAGGTCGCTGACGTGATAAGCGTTGTCGCAGTCCCGCTCCCTGCAATCTCGCTGGCCTGCCACAAGGAAGGATGAACTATTTATGAAAGAAAAATTGGAAGCATTAAAGGCGCAGGCCCTGACCGAGCTTGCTGCTGTTACTTCTCTGGATGCGCTCAAGGAGCTGCGCGTCAAGTATCTGGGCAAAAAGGGCCCCATGACCGAGGTCTTGCGTGGCATGGGCAAGCTGCCTGCCGAAGAGCGCCCCAAAATCGGCCAGATTGTGAATGAAATCAAGGCAGAGCTGGAGGGCAAAATCAACGAGGCTACTGCCGCACTGGAGCAGAAGGCGCTGGCAGACAAGCTGGCCAACGAAAGCGTGGACATCACCCTGCCGGGACGCAAGCCGCAGGCCGGCCATCTGCACCCTGTGACGCTCACGATGCGTGAAATCAAAAAAATCTTTATGCGCATGGGCTTTGACGTGTGCGACGGTCCGGAAATTGAGGACGTGTACCACAACTTCACCGCGCTCAACCTGCCGCCCGACCATCCCGCGCTGGATATGCAGGACTCCTTTTATATTACCGAAAATTACCTGCTGCGCACGCAGACCAGCGGCGTGCAGGCCCGCACCCTGGAAAGCAAGGAGCCAAACACACCTATCCGCATGATCTGCCCCGGTGCTGTGTACCGCTGCGATTATGACGCTACCCATTCCCCAATGTTCCACCAGGTGGAGGGCCTCGTGGTTGACAAAAACATCAGCCTGGCCGATTTGAAGGGCACGCTGGAGCTGTTTTGCCGCCAGATGTTTGGTGACGATGTCAAGGTGCGTCTGCGTCCGTCCTACTTCCCCTTCACCGAGCCTTCGGTTGAGGTGGACGTATCCTGCCCCATCTGCCACGCCCAGGGCGGCGGCTGCCATGTGTGCAAGGATAGCGGCTGGCTGGAAATTTTGGGTGCCGGCGTGGTGCATCCCAACGTGCTGCGCATGAGCGGCTATGATCCTGACAAGATGACAGGCTTTGCCTTTGGCCTGGGCGTTGAACGTATCGCCATGCTTAAATACGGCATTGACGATTTGCGCCTGTTCTTCGAAAACGACCAACGCTTCATCAGCCAATTCAAATAAGGGAGGATCATCACATGTTAGCATCTTTAGAATGGTTAAAACAATATGTAGATATAAACATCTCCGTTGCGGAGCTGTGCGATAAAATTACCCGCGTAGGCCTGGAGGTGGACACCGTAACCCACCTGGGCGAGGGGCTGGAGGGCGTTGTCACCGGCAAGGTTATGGAAATCCATCGCCATCCCGACAGCGACCACCTGTGGGTGTGCATGCTCGATTACGGTCAGGGCGGCGAGCCGGTGCAGATTTTGACCGGTGCGCAGAACGTGCACCAATATGACGTTGTGCCTGTCGCCGTAGTCGGCAGCGTGCTGCCCCCCAGCGAGCGCAATCCTGAGGGCTTAAAGCTCAAAAAGGCCAAGATGCGCGGCCTGGATTCCTTTGGCATGCTGTGCAGCGCCGACGAGCTGGGCATTGAGTCCAAGCTGCTGCTGCCCGAGCAGAGAAACGGCATCTTTATCCTGCCGCCTGATACACCCATCGGCGTGGACGTGAAAAAGGTTTTGGGCCTGGACGACACCGTTATTGATATCGACCTCACCAGCAACCGTGCCGACTGCTTTAGCATTATCGGCCTGGCGCGCGAAATTAGCGCCATCACCGGCTGCCCGCTGAAAATGCCTGCTATGGATGTCAAGGAAGCTGCCGGCGGCAGGGCCAGCGACTATGTAAATATCAAGATTGACGCCCCCGAGCTGTGCAGCCGCTTTGCTACCCGTGTGCTCAAGGATATCAAGATTATGCCTTCCCCCGAATGGATGCAGCGCCGCCTGCGTGCCTGTGGTGTACGCCCCATCAGCAACGTTGTCGACGTAACCAACTACGTAATGCTGGAGCTGGGCCAGCCCATGCACGCCTACGATGCCGATAAGGTGGCAGGCCGCACCCTCATCGTGCGCCGCGCGGCTGAGGGCGAAAAGCTGGTGACCTTAGACGGCAAGGAGCGCGAGCTGACCCCTGCCATGATCACCATTGGCGATGCCGAAAAGGCTGCCGGCCTGGGCGGTGTTATGGGCGGCCTGGCAACCGAGGTTACTGATGCCACCGTCAACGTTATTTTGGAGGCTGCCTCCTTCCACGGCCCGTCCATCCGCCGCACGTCGCGCGCGCTGGGCCTGCGCAGTGAGGCCAGCGGCCGCTTTGAGCGTGGCGTGGACACCATCCGCGACCACGATGCCCTGAACCGTGCCGCCCACCTGCTGGAGGAAATGGGTGCCTGCGAAACCTTCAGCGGTATCGTAGAGGCTTATCCTGAGGAGCTGCAGCCTGCAGTGATCACCACCACGCCGCAAAAGATTAACGGCTGCATCGGCTTTGACATCAGCTGTGAGGAAACTGTCAGCATTCTCACCCGCCTGGGCTTTGGCGTGGAGGAAAAGGGCGGGGAGCTGGTTATCACTGCCCCCACCTGGCGCCGTGATATTGAATGTGCTGCCGACATCAGCGAGGAGGTTGCCCGTATGCATGGCTACGACCACATCGAAAGCCATCAGCCGGAGCTGACCATCACCCAGGGTCATCAGTCCGTGCTGGACGATGTGAAGGACGCAGTGCAGGATTATATGGTGAGCGCAGGCCTGAGCGAGATGATGACCTACAGCTTTATCAAGGCCAACGCCTATGACAAAATGCTGCTGCCTGCAGATGACAGCCGCCGCCAGAGCATTGAGCTGCTGAACCCGATCACCGATGCGTTCTCCGTAATGCGTACTACGATGATCCCCAGCGCGTTGCAGACTGCCTCCTTCAACCTGCGCAACCACAACAACAGCGTAGCCCTGTTTGAAATCGGCCGTGTCTTCCTGCCGCAGTCCCTGCCGCTGACCGCCGACCCGGTAGAAAAACCGCTTCTGGCCGCCGTTATCAGTGGCAGCCGCAGCGAGCTGAACTGGTGCAATGCTAAGGGCAGCGTAGATTTTTATGATATGAAGGGCATCGTTGAGGGACTGCTGGAGGCTATGCAGGTGGCTTCTTACACTTTGGTGCGCAGCAAGGCACCCTACCTGCACCCGGGCAAGAGCTGCGACATCGTAGTAGCTGGCAAGGTCATCGGCTCCTTTGGCGAGGTGCACCCCGTAGCGCAGCAAGGCTTTGAGCTGGACCAGGTTGCCTACGTGCTGGAGATGGAAATAGAGCCCTTGGTGGCCAGCGCTACCCGTGTGCCGCAATACAAGCACCTGCCCAAGTTCCCTGCTATGAGCCGCGACATCGCCGTAGTTGTGCCGCAGGAGGTCACTAACGCCGAGCTGGAGGCCGTTATCCGCTCCCATGCGGGCGAGCTGCTGCAGAGCGTGCGTGTATTTGACATATATACCGGCAAGCAGGTGGCCGCAGGCTGCAAGTCCATGGCCTTCAACCTCACCTACCAGGCTGCAGACCGCACCCTGACCGATGCCGAGGTGGACGCATCCATGAAAAAGGTTATTGCCGAGGTTGCCGAAGCCTACAAGGCCAAGCTGAGAGACTAAGGCGATAAATATATAAAGCTTTTGCCAGCCGTCCGTTGGGGGCGGCTGGTTTTGCTATATACAAAAATAAATTTCTCCTCTTGACTTTAACAATACCTAGTATTATACTATGATAAAAATTGCATACATGTAAATATGCAGGTAAATTAATCTGGAGGGGATTATATTATGTACAAGCTTTGGAACGTATTAAACGAATTACAGTCAGATGCTTACGAATGGGTGGAGCTTAGCCATTCCATGAATAACAATAGCCCGGTGTGGAGCGGCATTCCTGCCGGCTCTGTTGAGGTGGCCAAAACAGTTTTTGACTGGGGCAACCCCATGCTGGAATGCTTAATCCAGACCTTCAAATTTCCAGGTCAGTATGGCACCCATATTGACTTTCCCGGCCACTTTGTGAAGGGAATGCCGCTGTCTGAGAGCTTTGGCGCGCAGCAGCTGCTGTTCCCACTGTGCGTGATTGACATCACCGCCAAGGTGGCACAGGACGTGCATTACGCCGTCACTGCACATGACATCAAGGAATACGAAGCAAAATATGGCGCTATTCCCGACGGTGCCTTTGTGGCGCTGCGCACGGACTGGTACAAAAACTGGCCGGATATGGACAAGCTGAGCGGTGTGGCCGCAGACGGCAGCGAAAACTTCCCCGGCTGGAGCCTGGAGGCGCTGCAATATATTTACGAGGAGCGCAACGCCGCCGCCAACGGCCACGAAACGCTGGATACCGATGCCTCCGCCGTTGCCGCGGCAGCTGGCGACCTGGCGTGCGAGCGCTATGTTTTGGGTAAGGGCAAGCTGCAGATTGAGGTGCTGCAGAACCTGGACAAGGTGGCACCTGCAGGCGCGCTGCTGGTGGCAGCATGGCCGCGCATTGAGAGCGCAACCGGTCTGCCTGCGCGCGTGGTGGCCATCACTCCCAAGGCATAAAAATTTTAGAGCTTTTAAACCAACAGGTTAAGAAAGGGCGTACATACTCAGCCGGAGTGTGTACGCCCTTTTGCTGATGTGCTATAATAATAGGCAAAGAATAAATATGCGAAGGAGCAGTATTATGAAGAGGTTTAAAACAATTTTTCAAATAGTCGTCGCCTTTATTGTGGCAATGTTTGCCTATAATATTTTTTATCAGCCCAATGCCGAAAGCGTGCGCGCTGCGGTAAAAACGCAGCTGCCGCAGGTGCTGCAGGAGGAAAAGCAGAGCGCTGCGCTTAGTGGCAAGCTGCGCATCAGCGTGCTGGACGTGGGCCAGGGCGACGCTATTTTACTGCAGGACGGCAAAAGCAACGTTATGGTTGACGTGGGCAACGACGCCAAGGATAAAATCGGCACAGGCGGTGGCAGGCAGGCACTCATCAAGCGCCTGGACGAGGCCGGCGTGAGCCAAATCAAGACCGTTATCGTGACGCACCACCACCGCGACCACATGGGCAATATTATGTATGTGCGCGGCAAATACGGCGTCAGCAATATTTATGACAATGGCTATGTGAACAAGGATTATACCACATCAGTGACGCTGGATAAGGACCTGCGCGCAGGCAAATACCACGGCAAGGCACTGCATGCAGGCGACAGGGTGAACCTGGGCAAGGATTATTATCTGGAGGTGCTGGCGCCGGGGGACTTTGTGGATAAGAGCCTGTATAAAAGGCTTAACAACACCAGCCTGGTGATGAAGCTGCATTATGGCACGTTCACTATGCTGCTGACGGGCGATACCGAGGCAGGCGTGGAGGATTTAATGCAGCAAAAATACGGCGCCGCGCTGAAGGCGGATGTGCTGAAGGTGGCGCACCACGGCAGCAAAACCTCGTCCTACTGGAAGTTTATCAACCAGGTTAAGCCCAAGTACGCGCTCATCAGCTGCGGCCACCACGATATTTATAACCATCCCAGCGAAAAGGTAGTCGGCAGCCTGCAGCATTTGGAAGCCAAGGTTTATACCACCTATGACCATGGCACGCTGACGGTGACGACGGATGGCAAGAGCTTTGATGTGCAGACGCAAAGGTGAGGAAGAAGCATAATTGGGGGAAAAGATGAACGTTAGGGAGATAGACGCCAAAAGTCTGGCAAACGCCAAGCGCCTTTATACCAGTGGTGAGATAGATAAAATCGAGGTTGGCACGGTAAAGGGCCTGCAGGCGATTCACAGGGCGCTGTTTGGCGGTCTGTATGACTTTGCAGGCGAAATACGCACGCTGAATATCGCCAAGGGAAACTTCCGCTTTGCTAACAGCCTGTATTTGCGTGAGGTGCTGGCGGCGGTAGAAAAAATGCCGGAGAACACCTTTGAGGAGATTGTTGCCAAGTACGTGGAGATGAACGTCGCGCATCCCTTTATGGAAGGCAATGGCAGGAGCACGCGTATTTGGTTGGATATGATTTTGAAAAAGCGCCTGCACAGGGTCGTGGAATGGGGCAAAATTGACAAGCTGCAATATTTGCAGGCTATGGAACGCAGTGCGGTGAATGATTTGGAGCTGCGCTTTTTGCTTTTGCCTAATCTGACGGCGGAGGTTGATGACCGCGAGGTTATTTTTAAGGGGATAGAGCAGTCGTATTTCTATGAAGGATTTGAAGGGTGAAGAGGAGAGGATGGATGCATGTCAAGAAATTTGTGGAGTAGAGATGAAATGATATTAGCATTGAATCTTTACCTGAAAATACCCTTCGGTAAAATGTATAGATCTAATCCGCAAATAGTAAAGCTTGCGAAGCTCATAGGAAGAACTCCTGATGCAGTTGCGTATAGAATGGTAAATTATGCTGCTTGCGATCCTAAATTAAAGCAAAGAGGTATTAGCGGCATGTCGCATGGTGGAAGAAAATGCCAGGATTATTGGGATGAGTTTTTCGAGAATCAGGAAATTTTAACCTATGAAAGCGAGAAAATTTTAGCAAACTACGAAAATGTGGATATAGAACAAAAATACAGTAAAGAGTTTAGAGACTTGCCTGAAACGCTTAAGGGTGAAGAAAAGCTGAGGCAGGTAATGATGCGAGTTAATCAAAGGGTGTTCAGGGACATGGTGCTTGCTAATTTTGACGGCAAATGTGCCTTGACGGGGATAGATATATCGGAATTGTTGGTCGCAAGTCATATTATTCCTTGGGCTGCTGATGAAAAGCAAAGGCTGAATCCTTGTAATGGCTTGTGTTTGTCTGCTTTATATGATAAGGCGTTTGATAGAGGGATTATAAGCTTTGACAGTAATTACAAGACCTTATTTTCCAGCAGATTGCAAAAGGCGGTAGGTAAAGAGTATTATTC
>CAVKMV010000079.1:1923-8159 GCA_963657675.1 Ruminococcus intestinalis | reverse complement strand
TAATACTGATTTTAAGATGATTTTACCATGTTTATAAGTAAGCGTCAACGCAAGCTTCAAACATATGTTGCACCATAAGATTAAAACCAAGAAAAAAACTTAAATTTTTTTCAAAAAAAGCTTGACCAATCAAGTATCATCTGCTATAATCATTATTGTTCTGATGAGCGTGCTCAAAAAGAACTGATACTCCGGGATGGTGTAATGGTAGCACAAGTGACTCTGGATCATTCGGTCTGGGTTCGAGTCCTAGTCCCGGAGCCAAATGGCGCTATGGTCAAGCGGCTAAGACGTCGCCCTCTCAAGGCGAAATCAAGGGTTCGATTCCCTTTAGCGCTACCAACGAAATTAAAGCACTTAGGTTAAAATCTAAGTGCTTTTTTTGTTATCTATAACACTACGCTATCACGATACGCGTGCAATAGCACGAAGAAAAAAAGAAAAATGTAAGCCAACACATAGGCCGCGCAAGTGGCTTATCTTCAAAAAAATTCCCACAGCCCAGGCAGTACATCTACCTGGCTGTGGGATTTTAATTTTTCTAAACTGCTAATTAACTTTTTCCCCTTTTGCCTGCATTTTGTTTAGCAGGCTGCGGTACGTGCTTTTGCCTCCAGCCGCAATAAATAAAGCAGGCCAGCGCCAAAAGGAAGAAGCCCAAACTGGTGGCCTGTGCCGACTTTAGGCCAAACAGCCACGGTTCGGCATAATCGCCGCGCAGCATCTCCAAAAAGAAGCGTACAACAGAATACAGCATAGCGTACATACACAAGGCCTGTCCCCGCGCATGGTTGGTAGTGCGAAACAACAGCAGCAGCGCGAAAATCACCACATCCAGCTGCCCCTCCCAAACCTCTGCCGGCCACAACGGCACGGGTCCATAGGTTTTATACGCCAGCGTACCCTCAGGATACAGCAGGCCGAAGCTGCCGCCGGTAGGCGTGCCAAAGGCATCACCGTTGAGCAGATTGGCCATACGCCCGATAGCCTGGCCGATGAGCAGCGACGGCGAAACAATATCCGCCAGAGCCACCCAGTCAATATCGTGCAGCTTGCAATAAAGCACGCCTGCGGCAATGCCTGCGAGCATGCCGCCCTGCACCGCCATACCGCCCTGCCACACAAAGGGGATTTCCAGCAGATGGTCGCTGTAATAATCCCAATCAAAGAAAAATACATCCCACAGCCTGCCACCGATAAGGCCGGCAAAGCCGCCGTAAATGCCTATATCCAAAATGTGCTGGTGCCAGCGGCCGTCCTGCTTGGCCAAAAAATAGGCAGTGCCTGTCGCCAAAAAAATCGCCGTGCACAGCATAAGCCCGTACATGCGCACCGGAAAATTACCTATAAAAAATAAATATTGATGCATTCTATATTATTCCTCCTAAAAAGCTACTCCATAATTGTAGCACATAAGCAGATTTTTATCAGCGGAAAACTTGTGACTTTTTGCGAGCTGCCACACCCCAAAAAACGGAGCTGTACAGCAAGCTGCAGCCCCGTTTTTATTTTTTCCTATAGCATGCAGCGCACGCCTTACGCATAAAGGCGTTTACACCACCTGGAAAATATAAAACTTAAGATAATAGGTTTCCGGCACATTCCACAGCACAGGATGGTCCGGAGCCTGCTGGCGTGCCTCTATCTGCCGCAGCGATACGTTAGCATCACGCGCCGCATCCAGCAGCATCTGTACAAACAGCTCCTCCTTCATAAAGTGGGAGCAGGAGCAGGTCGCCAGGTAGCCGCCACGCGGCAGCAGCTTCATTGCCTTCAGATTAATTTCTTTATAGCCGCGGATAGCATTCTTCACCGTGCTGCCTGATTTAGTGAAGGCAGGCGGATCTAAGATGATAAAATCATACGCATGCGAATGCTTGTTGAACAAATCTGTCAACAAGTCAAAAACATTTGCCTCCAAGCCATGCATAACATCACTATAGCCATTGATCTGCGCATTATGGTCCGCCATGCGCACAGCATCGGCGCTGATATCCACCGCCGTGACGCTGGCAGCGCCACCCTGTGCCGCATTCAGTGCAAAGGAGCCGGTGTGGGTGAAGCAGTCTAAAACGTGCTTGCCCTTGGCAATTTTGGCGATTGCCTGACGATTATATTTTTGGTCCAAAAAGAAGCCTGTCTTCTGACCGTTTTCGACATCTACAGTATATTTTATGCCATTTTCGACAATCTCCGTCGTCACCTCGCCAGGAGCAGGGCACAAGCTGGTAGCAAACCAATGCTTGCCCTCCTCCATGCCCTCCAGCAGACGAATTTTGACATCATTGCGCTCGTACAGGCCACGGATATCCTGTCCCATTTCGCGCAAAATTTTAATCAGCAGCTCAAAAATCAGCTGCTTACGCACCTCAATCCCTAAAGACAATGTCTGCGTTACCAGCAAATCGTTAAAGCGGTCCACCGTCAGTCCCGGGAACATATCAGCCTCGCCAAAAATCAGACGGCAGCATTTAAAATCCTGCTCTCCCATAACAGTAAGACGATAATCGAGCGCATAGCGCAGGCGGCGCTCCCAAAAGGCTTCGTCAAACTTATCATTAGTGTTGGTAGAAATTATCCGCACACGGATCTTGGAATGATCGTTTACAAAGCCGGTCCCCAAATATTTTCCCTTAGGTGTCACAACATCCACCAGGTCGCCATTAGTATATGTACCCTCTACCTTGGTAACTTCCTCGCCAAAAACCCAGGGATGACCGCCACGCGCTGCGCGCTCCCCCTTAGGCGTTACATAAAACCTTGCATATTTTCGCATTCTGTACCTCTCGTTAAATTAGATTTTTCTTAAGTATAGCATATTTTAAGGGCCGCTGCACAGGAAAAACCCATACAGCAGCCCTTTAGATACCAGTAAGTAACAGCTAAGTTATTTTTTTATTTTGGCAATGCCAAAGCCTGTGTAGCCATAGATGATAGCAAAAATCATACTGCTATAGCACAAAACCGCCCAGGGCAGATAGCTTACAGTAGGTACGCCCAATGTTGCAGCCATATAGGTGCCGGCAACAGACCAGGGAACCAGCGGCACGGCGCAGGTACCTGCATCCTCCAGGGTACGCGACAGGTTTTTCGGCTCCAGGCCAAACTTCTTATAAAGGTCGCGGAACATTTCACCGGGAATTAAAATAGCCAGATAGGAGCTGCCGGTAACAATGCTCATGAAAAGCGTAGAACCGACAGTAGCAGTAATGAGCTGACCGACCGATTTAATCGCGCCAATAATTCTTTCCAGAACGACCTCGATGCAGCCTGCCTTGCTGAAGATGCCGGCAAAGCCAAAGGCGCAGAAGACTAATAATACCGTACTCATCATGCCCATCAGGCCGCCACGGTTGAGCAACGTGATAATCGGCTTGACCACCTTAACATCAGCCGCACCGGGAATCATGGTAACCTTAAAGCCGTTGACAAAGGCCTGCAGCGCGGTCTTAAGACCAAAGCCCTGAAAGACCATACCCATAACCAAAGCAATTACAGAAGCCAGAAGCAGCATCGGGATAGTGGGCTTTTTGGTGTAGGCGCCCCAGAAGATTAACACTGGCGGCAGCAGCAGCAACAGATTAAAATGATACAGCTGCTCCAGATTTTGTAATATCGCCGTTACTGTTTCAGGATTAGTCATTTTAGAAACATCCATCGTCATGCCTACGGCCGTAAACACAACTATGCAGGCAATGGTTGCCGCGCCTGTGGTATACAGCATATGCTTGATATGGTCGTACAGCTCGCTGCCTGCGGCAATAGGCGCCAGCATGGTGGTATCCGAAAGCGGAGAAAGCTTATCGCCGAACACGGCACCGCTGATAACTGCACCTGCGGCGATTTCCAGCGGCACCCCCAGGGCGATAGCAATACCCATGATGGCCACGCCGGCAGTACCTGCGCTACCGAAGGAGGTTCCCGTAAAGGTAGAAATTACCGCGGTGACAAAGAAGGCTGTCACAAATAAAAACTGTGGGTCAATAATTTTGATACCGTAATAAATCAGCATAGGGATAGTGCCGCTGACCATCCAGCTGGCAATCATGGCACCCACGCATACCATAACCAAAAGCGACGGCAGACTGCTCTGAATCTTTTCGGCAACGCCATGAATCATATCGTCCCAGGTGTAACCGCAGCGCATAGCGATAATGGACGCGATAAACGCTGCCACAATCAACAAAAACTGGATAGGCAGGCCAAACTTACCATAGCCAATGCCCAAAAGCACCACCATTCCCAAAAGCGGGATCAAAGCTTCAACAAAAGTTGGTTTTCTAGTCATTTTTCCACCTCATTTAATTATTATACATCCACACTTTATACGCAAAGGCCGTTATCCCTTATTATCCGCCTTGCGCGTAATCGTCATGGCACAGCCATGTCCCTCGCCATCGGCAATAGTAGTAGGAAAGTCAATTTCCACCTGCGTAAAGGGCTCACAGATAGCATAATCACAATGTCCCAGCATGTCGCGGCAAAACATTTTGATTTCCTCCTTGCTCAGTCCCAGCTCCGTCAGAGCCTCCACGTGCGGGCAGCGGTTAAAAATCTTCACAGCCTTATCATCGTCAAGCTGCTCTATTTTTTGCTTGAAGACTAAAAGACCGCCGCGCGAGGTTTGTCCCAAAAGCGCCTCCTTGGGACCAACGTTTTCACCGCCACCATATTTTTGCGCTATCTGATTGCCCTGGTAAAGGCCAAAATCATAGCTGCCCTCGCGGATAACACGGTTGGCATCCACCTCAGGATACAGCTCCTTGAGCTTACGCCAGATGAAGTAAACCTGACGCGTCCTGTCCTTGTAGGCTCCCCTGACAGCTTCAGTGAATTCTTCGACAGTGGCAGGCTGGTCAATTCGCGAGGCTTCCATAAATTGCTTAATCTCTTCCTGACTCATTAGCTTCTCCTTCCAAAATTTTTGCTAAATGCTGTTATTATGCAAAAGACCGTCACCACAGCACAGGCCATGGCGACAGTCCATACTTTGCTATATTTAGAACGCTGCTACAACTGCGCCCTTGTATTTTTCTTCAATGAATTTTTTTACCTCAGGCGATTGCAGCGCCTTCATCAGCTTTTGAATTTCCGGACGCTTTTCGTCACCCTTGCGTACGGCCACGATGTTAGCATAGGGGGATTCCTTCGGCTCGGTGAACAGGGAATCCTTCACAGGGTTCAGCTTAGCCTCCATAGCAAAGTTAGAATTGATAACGGACAAATCGGTATCATCCATAGAACGAGGTAGCAATGCAGCTTCAATTTCTACAAACTTCAACTTTTTCTCGTTTCTGACAACATCGCCCACGGTCGCCTTAATGTCAACGCCTTCCTTTAATTTAATCAGCTTGGCATTCTGCAGCAGGGCCAGCGCGCGGCCGCCGTTAGACGGGTCGTTAGGAATAGCTATTTTAGCACCATCGGGAATATCCTGCAGAGATTTAATCTTCTTAGAATAAATACCCATAGGCTCGATATGCACCTTGCCTGCAGATACCAGGTTCAGCTTACGCTCTGTCACAAAGGTGTCCAAATACGGCTCATGCTGGAAGAAGTTGGCATCCAGCTCCTTATCGTTCAACGCCAGGTTAGGCTTCACATAATCGCTGAATTCGATAATCTCCAAATCAACGCCTTCCTTAGCCAGTGCAGGCTTAATCTGGTTCAGGATTTCAGCATGCGGTACGGCGGTGGCGCCAATCTTCAGTGTCACCTTTTTGTCGGCAGGAGCAGCGTCATTTTTATCGCCACCGCCACAGCCTGCTGCCACCATTGCCAGACTGACAAAGGCTAACAATGCAACTAACAATTTTTTCATTTTCATAACTCCCCTCTTTTATCCTAACACGCAATTACAAAACCTCTAAAAGAAAAAACTCCTTCCGAGGAAAGAGCCGTCTTTCCTCTCATCTTTCAAGATTACACTTGCAGGACGTAGCACCATAACCTTCGTCTGGTTGCCGGGCATCACAGGGCCTGTTCCCTCCGCCACTCTTGATAAGAGCGTGTTATTAGGTTGAAAGTAATGATATATTATCCTAGTAAATTTGTCAACATTAGCGCAGAAAAAAAATAGGGGCAACACATACTGCCCCTATTTTGTAAATTATGTTACTCTTTGCTGTATCAGGAAGCTACGCTACACCCGCTTTTATCACTCTACTGTAACGCTCTTCGCTAAATTACGCGGCTTATCCACATCCAGGCCTTTGGCGATGCTTACATAATAACCC
>CAVKMV010000079.1:0-1864 GCA_963657675.1 Ruminococcus intestinalis | reverse complement strand
CATGAGCTGCAGCGGAATAACTGCCAGACTGGTCATAAAATGCTCGTCTGTCTTAGGAATATAGACAGTAAAGTCTGCCGTATCCTCAATGTTATAATTACCATAGGTGGTAAGTCCCATCAGATAGGCACCACGGCTCTTACATTCAACCATGTTGCTCACAGTCTTTTCGTAAAGATCACTTTGCGTCAGCACACCGATAACCAGTGTACCGTTTTCAATCAGGCTGATGGTGCCGTGCTTCAGCTCGCCTGCGGCGTAGGCCTCGCTGTGAATGTAGGAGATTTCCTTCATCTTGAGACTGCCCTCCAGGCTGACAGCGTAGTCCAGGCCACGACCGATAAAGAAAATATCCTTAGCGTTGAGCTGCTTGGCGGCAAACCATTGGATACGCTCCTTATCCTCAATAATCTTTTGAATCTTATCAGGAAGCTGTGTCAGCTCAGCTAAAAGCTCTGCATATTTAGCTTCATCAATGGTGCCGCGCACCTTGGCAAACTGAATTGCCAGGCAGTAGGAAGCAATCAGCTGCGTGCTATAAGCCTTGGTAGTAGCAACGGCGATTTCGGGACCTGCCAGCGTATAGAACACGTTGTCTGCCTCGCGCGCGATGGAGCTGCCAACCACGTTGACGATACCCAAGGTCTTGATGCCCTTTTCCTTAGCCAAACGCAGGGCTGCCAGGCTGTCGGCCGTCTCGCCGCTCTGGCTGACAACGATCACCAGCTCATTTTTACTCAAAAGCGGCTTGCGGTACCTGAATTCAGACGCCAGCTCCGTGCGTACAGGGATCTGCGCCAAATCCTCAATAACATATTGCGCTGCTACGCCTACGTGGTAGGCACTGCCGCAGGCAACAATGCAAATTTGGTCAATCTTTTTAATGTCCTCATCGCTAAGGCCAACGGCACTCATATCCAGCTTGCCGTCAATCAATACGGAATTGAGCGTATCGCGTACAGCCTTGGGCTGTTCATGGATTTCCTTCATCATAAAATGCTCAAAGCCGGCCTTTTCGGCTGCCTCGGCATCCCATTTGATTTCCGTCAGCTCCTTTTCGATAGGCTCCTCGTCCACATTGTAGAACGAAACCTCGCCCTTAGCCAGACGTGCCATCTCCAAGTTACCGATATAATAAACCTTACGGGTATATTTCAAAATTGCCGGCACATCGCTGGCCACATAGCATTCGCCGTCATGCACGCCGATAATCATAGGGCTGTCCTTGCGTGCGACATAAATTTCACCGGGATATTCCTTAAACATCACAGCCAAGGCATAAGAGCCGCGAATGCGTACCATAGCATGGCTCAATGCATCAGTCGGTGTATGGTCATACTTTTTATAGTAATAGTCAATCAGCTTAACGGCGACCTCGGTGTCCGTCTGGGAATAAAAGGTATAGCCGTTATGCAGCAGCTTTTCCTTCAGCTCCTGATAGTTTTCGATAATACCGTTATGCACTGCCACCACGTTGCCATCAGCACTAACATGCGGATGCGCGTTAGTTTCGGAGGGTTCGCCGTGCGTTGCCCAACGTGTGTGACCAATACCGCAGGTGCCTACAAGGCTCTGTCCGCCGTTGGTTTTGGCATATAAGGACTTCAGGCGTCCCTTGGCCTTAACAATCTGCACCGGCGCACTACCGTCACGCACTGCCAGGCCTGCCGAATCATAGCCACGATATTCCAGCTTGGACAGACCGTCTAACAAAATCGGCGCTGCCTGCTCATTTCCACAAAATCCTACAATACCACACATACATTCTTCCTCGTTCTTTTTAAATTTTTCTAGTCCTATCCCTCAAAGCCGTCAGGGTTTTGACGCTGCCAGTTCCAGGAATCCCGGCACATATCCTCAATGC
>CAVKMV010000078.1:0-8552 GCA_963657675.1 Ruminococcus intestinalis | reverse complement strand
CTTCATAACACAACACTCCTTTTATGCTATCTTGGGCTTTGCTTCCTCTTGGATAAAAATCTGCACCCTGCCTCCTGAGCGGAAGCTAAGTAAGCAGGGTGCAGTTAAAATATATTGTTAATCCTCTACTTCAATCTTTACTGCCTGCGCATCCTCTTCCTCTGCGTCATACAAATTATAACGCTCGTACAGCGGAATCAGGCTGATGTCGCCTCTGAGGGCAGCTTCTTCAAACAGTGTGCGATACAGCAGCCAGTCATCGGCAGCATAGCGTTGGCTGTACACGTAACGGTAATCGTTCTTGTGCAGCAGTACGCCATTGCTGTCCTGGCGGGTGCCGTTTTTGTTGAAGAAGAGATACATCCAGCTGTTATCGTCAGGATTGTTCCAGCTATCCCAGGCGGCGTCGCTCATGCCGGGGTTGTGGTGTGCGTAATCCTGCCAGTAGATGGTATCTGCACGCTCAGGCTTGGGATCCTTACCATAAACGATAGTGTGCACGGTATCGGTCGAAATATCTACACGGTCCGCAACCGCCAGCTTGTGAATTGCCAGTTCGGCGGAATCAGGCACGTGCAGCTCCAGCTTCTTCACCCACAGCTTGTCAATATCCAACCTGCCGTTGAGACGGTGGAAGTTGAGCACCAGCTCGTCTGCCGGGATGTGCGTGCCGTCCGCGCTGCCTACGGTATCCAGCTTTACCTGCAGCAGCGTGCCGTCGCCGGTCTGCCAGATGCCGTGGTTGTCAAAGCAACTATCCGGGTCAAGCAGTCCGCTGTCCTTATTAGCAGTGTCATGCAGGTAAACGTTGTTGCCCGTGATGCCCAGGATGTTGCTTACGTAGGTCTGCTTGCCATGGATTTCGCTCTTGACGGTTTCGCCTGCGTCATTGGTATGGTCGTAGCTTGAGGTCTGGTAGTATACGTTATAGGCATCCACCTTGTCGGTGTTGATATTGCCATTTTGCGAGGTGATGGCGGCACTGCCCTTCTTGGCAATAATTTCTACCATACCCTGCTCAATAGCGTCTGCTACAGCGTCCACATCCTTGTTGGCCGTAATCACGATATCGCCGTTTTGCGAGATAGCGTTTTCCTTCAGGCTTACCTGGTCGTTGATGGAATACAGCTCTACGTTGTTCTTGCCCTCGATAATACCGTCTGTCAGGCTCAGCTTGCCGTTGGTCTGGAAGTAGATGTTGCCGGTAAAGGCTTCGTCCTCAATCGCATCCGAGCCGGCGATGACCTTGCCGCTATTGCTGATGCTTTCGCCGGCGTAAACAGCGATGTTACCCTTGGCGTTCATATCAGAGTTGTTGATAACCTTGCCCGTGTTCGCCATGATTGCAATATCGCCGCCTGCTCTCAGGTCAGTACCACGCTGGCCTTCGTAGTAGTTGGTGATATCCTTTTCGGCGTACATATCAATATCGCCTGCGGCCTTGATATTAGCATCGTTTTTGATTTGGATGCTGTCGGTGCGGGAGATGAATTGCAGCTTGTCGCCGGTATTAGTGCCTGTTGCCTCGTAGGTATGGGCCTCGCCGTTGTCAATCAGCAGCTTGCTGTAAGCATCCAAGGTTACGTTTTGTCCCTTGATGTTGCCGTTATTGATGATGGTGCCGTCAGTTTTTACCCTGCCGTCCTCGGCATACAGATTATCCTTGGACTGCAGCAGTACATCGCCGTTTTCGGCAACAATGCTGCCATAGTTGACGATCAGGCCACCATCCGTAACCAGGCTGACACTACCCGTTTCAGAGGTCAGCGGCTGGCCGTCGCCAGCATAGTTGAGAATACCTATAGCGGCCTTTATGTTCAAATCGCCCTTCGCCTGCAGGTTTTCCTGCTTGGTGATACCAACAGCTCCTGCGGTGGAGATAAGGTTCAGCTCGCCGGCAGTGGATTTAACGCTGCCGCTATTAATAGCAAGGCTGTCATGCGCCTTCAATGTCGCATTCTTGCCGGTTACGCTACCAGTATTCTTAATGTCGCCCTTGACGCTTTCCAACCAGGCGTCGCCGTTTTCTGCCAGCACCGTGCCAGCGTTGTTCAGCGTGCCCTTCTGCGTAACCATGGTCACATCACCTGCGGCCTTCAGCTCGTTGCCCGTCTTGTTATCTATGCCGGTCTCCGCTTCAACCACCAGGTCGTTAGCAGCGTTCAGCTGCAGGTTGCTGTCCAATATTACACTGCCTTGGGTAGAAACAAGCTTCAGCACATCGTCTTCAGCAGTACCTGTCGCAGTAATTTTGCGCTCCTCACCCGCTATCTGCAGATCTTTGGCTGCCTGTACGGTGACGCTCACGCCCTTAATATCTCCGCCAAAGTCCACAGCGTCCTTATCGGAGCGGATGAGCACATCGCCCGCTTCGGCAACGATATTGCCGTTGGTGGTTGTCAGCTTGTTGACAGAAGTGAGGGTTACGCCGCTAAAGCCCAGGATCTGACCGTTGGTCGTCAGCGTATCGCCTGCGTTCATGGTGATGCTGCCAAGGTCGGTCTTCACAGTAAAGTTTTGTGCGATTTTACCGCCTGCCTCCAGCAGGATGTTGCCTGCATCGGAGTAGATCTCGGAATCGCTGGCAATATCACCGTCCTTAGCAGTAATCGTAACATTGTTCTTAGCATTAATCTGGCCTGCGTCCGTAATATTGCCTGCTGCCTGCTGCTCTACGTTAAAGGCAGCCAGGTTGCCACTGCTATTGATATTGCCGCCTGCGTTCATATTGATGTCGCCCCCGGCGGTAAGCTTAGCAGTGTTAGTGATGTCTTCATCAGCAATAAGGCTGATGTCATCATCGGCAGTAATTGCGCCGTTATTGGTAACGTCAGCACCGTCAAGGAGTACGTCGCCGTTAGCACTGGTGATGGCGGCGGCATTCAGCACGTCGCCCGTACCCAGCAGGGTTACGTCATCACCGGCGGTGATGGTAGCAGCGTTTTGGGTAATATTGCTGCCGAAGATGCTGATGTTGCCCTCTTTGGCAGTAAGGCTTGCACTGTTAGTTACATTGCCTTCGGTAGCAAGCAGAATGTCACCGGAGTTAGACTGCAGCGTGCCGGTAGCGTTGTTCACGATTTCACCGTCTGCCAGCAGGGCGATGTTGCCGTTGGCAGTAACAGCACCGCTGTTGGTAATCTCTGTCTTGGCAGTCAGCGTTACTGTGGCCTCGTTTGCTGCTCCGTCAGTTGCCGTAATATTGCCGCTGTTGGTGATAGCTGCGTTTTCCGATGTCAGCTCAACGTAGCCTGTGCCTGCCGTAATGCTGCCAGTGTTCGTCAGCTCCTTATAAGCGCTCAAATCAACATTAGTGCCTGCAACGATGTCGGCGTTATTGGTGACGCCAGACTTAGCACTCGTCAGCGTTACGCTGCCTTCGTCCGCCGTCAGGCCGGCAGCATCTCCGTTAGTCAAAAGCTTGTCAGCCGTCATGCTGATGTTTTCCTTAGCATTAATAGCCCCTGTGTTAGTAATGCTGTTGCCCGAATCCAGGATTACGTCGCCGTTAATGCTGTGCAGGGCGTTAGCGTTATTAATATAGTTATCGTCTGCAGCACCGCCGCGCGCTATCAGGGTGATGTCGTCTAAGGCATCAATCCTGCCGCCGACACCTGCGATACCGCCGCCGGCCGTCAGGCTGACGCTGCCCTTGCCTGCGCCCAGAGCTGCACCGCTGTTGCTGATATCTTTGCCGGCATTGATTGCAATATCTGCCGCGCTAATCATATTACCTGTATTGGCCACGTTGCCAAAGGCGGAGCTGAGCACAATGTCATCATTGCCGCTTATCAGCTTGCCGGCATTAGTAAGATCGCCGTCTGCCAGCAGGTCAATTCTGCTGTAGGCATCAATCTTGCCGGTATTAACCAGCTCGCCCAATTCCGTGGACAGATCGTTGCCTGCCTGCAGCTTGGCGTAGCCCCTGGTTACTGTAAAGTCTCCTGTATTGGTCAGGTTGCGGTTAGCATAAAGGGTTGCACTCGTAATGGCGTTAATTTCGCCGTCATTACGCACGTCGTTGCCTGCGATAAGCACAACGCCGTCTGTAGTGCTGCCTTTAGTTCCAGCCGTCAGCTCAGCGCTGTTGGCAGCAATGCCGCCGGCCGTCAGACTGATGCTGCTCTCTGCTGTGAGCCTGCCGGTAGCGCTGCCCAAGGCACCGTTGTTGATATTGCCCTTGCTGGCATCAAGTATGATGCTCTCCTTGGCTGTAATATCGGCCGTGTTGTCAATGTTCTGTCCGGCGTACAGCTTAACGTCGCCGCTTTCGGACTTCAGCGTGTCAGCGTTATTGATGCTGCCGCCTGCGTTGAAGATAATGGTCTTGTCCGCAGTGCCTGTTGCAGCGTTGCCAATATTGCCGCCTGCACGCAGTGTAAGCCTGCCTGCGTCAGCCTTTAGGCTGCTGCCCGCCAAGGTCATCAGGTCGCCATTAGCAGAAAGCGTAATATTTTCCGTTTTGGCGTTAAGCTTGCCACCTGCGGAGAGATTGCCGGCTGTGCTGGTCGCGTTAATTTCCTTGGCCGCGGTGAGGTCGCCCAGGGTAACTATGTTGCCTTCAGCCTTCATGCTGACAGAGCCTGCCTGTGCGTCCATATCGGCGTAGCTTGCAATCGCGCCCTCATTCGAGGTCAGCGTAATATTGCCGCCTGCCGTGAGCTTGTCATCCGTGCTTGTCAGCTCGCCGTTTTTCACGTCGCCCTCAGCCAGCAGGTTGATGTTTTTGCTGGCGGTGACGGCGCCGGTGTTTATCAGCGTGCCTGTTGCCGCTGCGATGCTGGCATTGCCGTCCTTGGCAGTGATAGCACCGTTATTGGTTGCATCGCCATAGGCCAGCAACGTTACGTCCTTCGCAGCAACAATAGCATTAGTATTAGCCACATCGCCCGTAGCGGAATTCAGCAGTACGCTGCCGCCCAGGCTTCTGATGCTGTCTGTCTGACCTGTAGCACTGTTGGTAGCCACTTCACCCTGCGCCTGGATGGTGACGCTTTGCGCCGCGGTGATGCTGCCCATAGTCGAAGCGCTGCCGGACTTGGAGTACAGCAGAACCTTGCCGGCCTCGCTGCCAATATTGCCTGTGGTGGTCACATTGCCCTCGCCCCACAGGGTTACGTCGCCGTTGGCGCTCAGTCTGCCAATGGAATCAATGCCATAGCCATCGGCGTTGCCGCTGGCATTAAAGCTCAGCGCGCCGTTCATGGCGGTGACATTGCCGTTGTTGGTGATAACACCGATATAGGGTGCGCCGATAGTGCAGCCGTCAGCGTCAAAGCTTACGTCATTGTAGGCCAGGATATTGCCGGTGCTGGCAATTTTGCCTGCTGCCGTCAGGTTTACATCGTGCATGGCGTTGATGTCGCCGTCGTTAGTTAAATCCGCGCCTGCGTCTAAAAGCACGTAATTGCCTGCAGTGATAGCACCTGCAGTAGACAGGCTGCCGCCGGCAGTCATATTTACGTAGCTGCCCGCAGTAACGCTGCCCTCGCTCGTCAGGCTGGTGCCTGCGTTCATGGAGGCAGCATCTGCTGCCTCCAGGTTAC
This sequence comes from Ruminococcus intestinalis, assembly GCA_963657675.1. GTDB lineage: Bacteria > Bacillota > Negativicutes > Acidaminococcales > Acidaminococcaceae > Phascolarctobacterium_A. Next base: position 3,006 of record CAVKMV010000078.1, on the reverse strand, counting down.
CAATGTTAGTCAGCGCACCTGCTGCCGTCAGTGCCACGTTACCGGTTTGCGAGGTCAGACTGCCGTTCGTCAGCAGGTCCTGCTTGGCCTGCAGGGTTACAGCGTTTGCGGCCGTAACGTTACCAAAGGAGGTAAGGTCTCCCTTTTCCGCAATCAGCTGCACCTTGCCGCCAGTAGAGGTAATATCCGCATCCTCTGCCACCGTGCCGTTATCTAGGTTCTGCTTAGCGCGCAGGGTAATATCGCCTACGGCCTGCAGGCTGCCGGTATTAGCGAGAGAGCCCTTGCCTGCAGCCAGCACGATGTCGGTGTCAGCAACCAGCGTGCCGGTATTTCCCAGGGTGCCGCCCTGTGCGGTGACGGTAATTTTGCCGCCTGCAGTGATATCTGCCTGGTTTTCTACATTCTTTGCAGCGTTCAACGTCACATTTTTGCCGCTCTTGAGCGCGCCATTGTTGTTAACATCACCGCTCAGGCTGAGCAGGGAGATGTCACCCTTATCGGCGTAGACTGCGTTATTATTGATAACGTCGCCATTAACTGCAGTCATTAAAATGCTGCCATTAGCGGTGTACAGACCGCCCCTGTGCTGATCATCCTCAGGCTGCATATTATTGGTGATATCGTCGTTCGCCCACAGGATAATATTATTGCTTGCCAAAAGTATGGAGTCATCATAAAGCGTAATGCTGCCGTTGCGCGAAAGCAGCTGCAGCGAATCGCCGCTGTCCGTGCCTATAGCGCTAATGACGCCGTTAACAGGCTCGCCCTTAGCGTTAAGTCCCAGGCGCAGGCTCTTGTAAGCATCCAGCAGCACGCTCTTGCCGACAATATGACCGCTGTTGACGATGGTGTCCTGCTTGGAAATGAGGCTTACCTTGCCTTGAGTAGCCACAATGGAGGTGAGATTGTCAATATGACCTGTCTGCGCACGCAGGGTAACATCCCCTGTTTTAGAGGTGATAGTACCCAGCTCGCCTGTAGTCACAGCATCGCTCTTACCTACGACGATATTATTTTGTGCGTCCAAAAGCACATCGCCCTTGGCATCGATCTTGGCATCCTTCCAAATATTTACACTGCCGTTGGCAGAAATCAGGCTGATGCTGCCGCCTACGCCCCACTCATCGCCGCTCTCGGTCTTGCCGGCGATAATCTTGGCACCGTTTTCGCTGTTGAAATCAATGTCACCATTGGCCAGGTACACAATGTCGCCAGCCTTAATGTTGGTGCCATCGCCGGTAATCTTGCCGTTAGGAGCAAGCATGAGTATGCTGCCATTAGGTGCCGTCAGGTCGGCATCGTTGACGATGTCGCCATCAATTGCCCAAACAACGACATTACCCTCGTCTGCATTGATGTTGAGTCCTTGAGGCGTGATCTTAATGTTCTTGGCGCTGGTGATCTTGACGTTGCCGTTGGCAGTGTTTATGCTGCCGCTTACCAGCAGGCTGTCTGCTGCGTCCACCACCTCGTCCTGCTGCAGGGTGATTTCGCCAGTTGCGTTAATGCTGCCGCCAACGGACATTTTGTTGGCCGTGCCTGCTGCATAATTGTGGATGTTGATGCTGTTGGCTACGCCATTGCCATAGGCTGCGATGGTTACTGCCAGATCCTTGCTGCCGCCGTTGGCCAGGTTGATGTCGCCGCTGGTGCTACCCAAGGTTACGTTAGCAAGCTTGTTGCTGTTGCCTGTTGTGCTACCGGTGCCGATGCCGCTGGTCAAAAGCACGTCCTTTTCGGCGAAAGCCGCCAGGTCAGCAATATCATTAATATAATGGTCCTCGCCCTGCGTAATACTGCCCTTGGTGCTTTCCAGCTTGGCCTTGGCATTATCCAGCGTCCTGGTGCTGCTTGCAGTGCTGACGGTGTTGGTGATAACGCCGCTTTGCAATGCAATATCGTTTTGTGCCTGCAGGCTGAGGTCATTGGAATAAACCATACCGTTGCCGCCAGTGAGATATTTGCTATGGTTAGCACCAGCATCTGCTGTCAGCTCCAGGCCGCCCTCACTGGTCACATGGACACCACCCTCTGCTACCAGGGTGTTGATGCGCAGCAGCTTGTCGCCGTCGTCTATCTCAGCAGCAGCGTCAGTTACGCCGTGCAGATAAATCTTGTCGTTAGCAATCTTATCGCCCATGCTCAGTGCGCCAATAGTAACGACGGCACCGTTGTTCAAAATGCGCAGGGCTCTGCCCTCCTTGCCGATGGATACGCCATCAGCATTCATGGATTCAATGGTAATGGTCTTGGCGTTGATATAGCTGTCGGTCTTGCCTGCTTCCGTCGTCCATTGCAAATCAGAATCGGTATCTATATACAGATCACCAGTAACAATGTTTTGCAGAGTGAGTGCGTCGTTACCGCGCTTTATCAGGTAAATACCCAAATTCTTTTCCGGATGGTCCGGATCAGTAATAGCGGTATTGGCATCCAAGACACCTGTAATATTGTTCAGCTTGATAGCGTGCTCTGCCGAGCCGATGCTGCCCAAGCCGCCGTACAGCGTCAGGTTGTGACCAGAAAGCACGGCATTGTCGGAGGCGGTAAGGCCCTTAGCAGCCATCAGCTTGATGTCCTTATCCGTCTGGATAGAACCGTTGATGTGGAGCGCGCTGTCCTTGATGCTGGCAAGATATACGTTATCAGCAGCCTTTACGTTGATTGTGCCCGTCTGCGGGTCGTTAAATTCTACCAGCAAGGGCTTTTGCATCCTGACGGTTACGCTGCCGTCAGCATTCCAGGTGAGGTCGCCTGCCTTGGCCTGCGAAAGGATTTGCAGGCTTTGCAGGTCGCCCAGCTTATCCTTGGTGATGGTGACAGCTGCAGCGTCCACGCCTACGCCGTGACCGGCCGTAAGCTTGATGTTGTTGCCCTTGATGTTGGCCGTATCGCCCAAAACCGTCTGTCCCGGCTTGCTGTTGAGCACGCTGTATTGGATGGCATAAAGCAGCTCGTTGGCGCTCCAGCCATAGCCGTCATAAACGTCAGCCTCAGCATAGC
>CAVKMV010000077.1:0-8733 GCA_963657675.1 Ruminococcus intestinalis | reverse complement strand
CCGTAGGCCTGCCCCTGTGCTGCTACTATATTCTCTTACAAAAAATCAACCCTGCCATCCTCCAGGTGGTACATAGCGCCAATAACGCGCAACCCCTCCTGGTGTTCAACCTCCTGAATCTCCAGGCTCGCCTCAATTTCGGCCTCACAGCTTTTAACGTTCAAACACGCCGCCTTATAAGGGTCACGTTCGTCACCAATGGCAGCCTTAATCTTATCTGTTATAAATTTTATGTAACCATCAGGGTCATGGTTAATGGCAGCATCAACAGCACCGCAATGCGTATGTCCCATAACTACGATCAGCGGCGCACCTAAGTGGCTGGCGGCATATTCAATGCTGCCCAGCTGGTGCTCGTCGATTACGTTGCCGGCAATGCGGATAACAAACAGCTCGCCAATTCCTGTCATAAAAATGTTTTCCGGAATCACCCTGGAATCAGAGCAGGTTATGATAATGGCATAAGGACTCTGTCCGTTAACCAAAGTGGCCGTTCTTCTGGTCAGAGAAATATCCGCGTCGTTATCCTTGGCTGCAAGGTAGCGTGCATTGCCGGCCTGCAGCCTGGCCAATGCCTTTGACGGCGTGGTCGTCAGGTGTTTAATCATGTTATATTTCCCCCTCTTTCAGGTCTGCGCACCAGCCAACATATTTTACCGGCAAGCTTATGCACTAAATCCCTTTCGTAGTCATTAAAAGCAAATTTGTAGACAGCGGCTGCATAACCGGCCACATACACAGCCAGCTTAAGCAAAAACAGCCAAACCCCGCCACGCTCCAACAATCCATCAACAGCAAAAGCGCAGGCCGCCAGGGCAGCAACCGGCAGGGCACAGCCTGCCAGCTCACGCCAAAATCTGCCAATATCCAGCCTGTTGACTATTTTGTGATAGCAGTTAATAACCAAGCCATTGCCGCAGGTCAGCACCAGCCCCATAGCCAGCGCACAGCCAATGCCACCATAGTTCTGCGCCAGATAATACGACAGCGCCAGGTTGGCCGCGCCCATGACAAAATACAGCTTGGCACGGAAATCATAGGTATTTTTGGCCATCATAATCGACAGGACCAAATTCTGCAGCAAATCAAACGACATCGGCAAAATAATCAGCAGCGTCATCACATAAGCATCGGCAAAGGACGAACCTGCCCACATGCTGATAAACTCCCTGCCAAAAACAATAAAGCCGCTGGTCACCAGTGCCAGCACAAAAAACTGCAGCCTGCCAACCTTAATAAACAAATCCGAAAGCACCTGCACCGGACTGTTTTTGCTGATAAGCTCCACCACATGCGGAAAAAACACGCCGGAAATCGCCGTCGACAGATTCATATAATTGGAATAAATCATCGCCGCGATAGCATAAACCGCCACAGCCTCCGTGCCGCTGACCGCGCCTAAAATAACCTGATTTGTCTTATAAAATACCTGGTCAATAAGCGTCACCACAAACACGCTCAACGCCAGCCGCTTAAATTCGCTAAACACCACCCTGTCAAAATAATGGTAGCGTATCCGCACCTTAAGCCTGGCAAAGCAGTAATATATCCTGAGACTAATCAAAAGAACGTTAAGCAACGTCATCACCCCCGCCATCGTCAGTGCGCTGGGCCAGACGTGCAGCAGGCTGATGACCAAAAGCGGCTGCAGGATAAACTGCAGGGTTTCCAGCCCCTTAATCACCACAAATCTTTGGTTTGCCTCCATCACGGACTTAAAGCACATGGTGGAAATGCCTGCTACAAGGTTAAACATCATCAAAAGAAAGAGCCTTTGCGCCAGCAAAATCTCTGCCGCCGTCATGGAGGCAGCAAAAAGCTGCGGCATATAATAATAAACCGCGCAGCCACCAGCTGCCATCAACAGGGCGATGACCACGTAAACCCGCAGCACCACCGCCAGCAGGTTTTCCATCGCCAGCTCATCCTGCTGCAGCTTGTATTTGCTATAAAAGCGCACCACAGCAGGCGTCAGCCCAAAATCCATAACGCTAAAATAAGCAATCAGCGAGCCTATCATCTGATAAATGCCATATTCATTTTTACCGATATAATGCAGCATTATCGGCACATAGGCCAGCCCCAGCACCGTGCTCAGTCCTATATTCAGATAGCCGAGCAAAATGCCAAGCTTGCGTTGATTCATAAGCATCACTTTCTTTTGTGCAAAATTAAAGGTTTGTACAGATCCCTAAAATACGGCAGCAAAGGCAAGTCCCCACTGCCGCATTTTTGCCGGCATAGACTGCCGTACTTTTTGGCTTCTGCCCCTACAGCGCGTCCTTGAACACACTGCCGCCGATAAATTCACGCAGGATGGAATTGTTGGGAATAACGCTGTCGTCAATAGTTTTGACGTAGCGCAGCATATTCAGCAGGCGGCGCGCCGTAGTGTAGGCCATGCCTGCGCCCTGCGGCACTGCCTCCAGCAGCGGCTCCGCATATTTTTTCAGCACCGCCAGCTCGTAAATCAGCGTCGTGTTAAAGATAATGTCCGCATCCGTCTGGAAGGGAAAAATATATTTTTCCTCACCCTCGCGCACATCCTGCCAGGTGCTCAAGGTCTTTTCGGCATCGCGCGAACGGAACTGGCTGTCGCGCACCATGCGGCGCAGCAGGCGCATATCCGTTGTGTGGATGCGGTTATATTCGTCAAAGGACATGGGCGTGAGCGCACTCACATAAAGCTTAATTTTATTCTCCTTGGGGATAGATGCTGTCAGCTTCTCGTTCAGGCCGTGGATGCCCTCCACCACCAGCACCGAATTTTCGGTGAGCTGCAGCTCGCTGCCACGGTACTCGCGGCAGCCTGTGCGGAAGTTATACTTGGGCATCTTCACCCGCTCGCCTGCCAGCAGGCGCTGCAAATGCTCGTTAAACAGCTCCAGGTCAATGGCCTCCAGACACTCAAAGTCATAGCTGCCATCCGCCTTGCGCGGACTGTCCACACGGTTTCTGTAATAATCATCCATAGACACGGTCACAGGACGCAGACCGTTGACCGCCATCTGAATGCCAAGGCGCTGCGCCGTGGACGTTTTGCCGGACGAGGACGGACCTGCGATCAGCACCAGACGCAGCTTTTTGTGCGTCAGCAGCATATCGGCAATCCCTGCCAGCTTTTTTTCGTGCAAGGCCTCGGCTACCTGGATGATTTTATCTGCATAGCCCAGGTCGATAATCTTGTTGAGCTTGCCCACAGTATCGCAGTGAATCATCTTCGACCATTCCTCTGCCTCCTGATAGGCCTCGTTCAGGCGCGGCTTATCCTCAAAGGGTGGCAGCACGGACCAGTTGCCGGTGTCGGGATAGTTGATGATAACGCCGTCGGCGTAGGGCAAAAGCTCAAAATAAGGCACATAGCCTGCATCAGGGCACATCGGCCCGAAGAGATAACCGGGCACGCCCTCCATCCTGTTAACTGTCAGCCTTTTATCGGCCGGCAGCTCATCTAACAGCGCCTTGGTGTCAGCAGTGCACAAATCGCCGATTTCGGTCAAAATTTCCTTTTCAGTTTTGCGCTCCAGCAGCACAGGCACCTTGCGCTGCACCATATCGTGCATATAAGCTTCAATGCGCTCAAGCTGCCGGGGCGTCAGGCTCGCTTCGCCGCCAGCTACGCAATAAAGCGCGCTGCCGAGCGTGTTGCGCACCTCCAGCTGCAGCTTGGGGTACAATATGTGCGCCGCCGCCAGCGCCATAAACAGCAGCGTACGCACATACACACGCATACCCTCAGGCGTGTTCACCTCCACCAGCTCCACGGTGCCGCTCTCGGTGAGCGGCCGCTGCAAATCCCACAGCTGGCCGTTAAAGATGCCAGTCACAACAGGGGAAGCAAATTTATCTTCATGCGCCTTGGCAACAGGCAGCAGACAGCTGCCCTCCTCCACCTCTATAAGCTGTCCACCGGGCAGCTGTAGCTGTAGCATGCTATTCGCCCACAGCCTGCATAGCGGCGTTCACCTTGGCAGCCATGCCGGCAATTTTTTTCAGCGGTACGGCACACACGGCAATGCGCACGCCTGCAGCCAGCGGCACAGCAAAAATATTATCCTCATGCAGCTTTTCACAGACAGCATCAGGGTTCTTGGCCGGGATGGACAGGAAGAAGCCTGCAACGTACGGCAGCATCGGCAGACCGCACTGCGCTGCCTCCTTAGTAAACAAATCGGCACGCGCCTTAATCATCTGATAATAATAATCACGCTCGGCGCAGACATTAGCCAAAAGCTCACTATCACTGTAAATGGTTGCCAAAGTGCGCATAGCGGGACGGTTGATGTTGGACCAGGTAGCACGGCTGGTGTATTGGTTGATGGCGGCAAATTCATCAATCACAGCCTTGTCCGAGGACACGCCAATCATAGCGCCGGTGCGCTGTCCGTACATAGTAAAGCCCTTGGACATGCTGTAGCCAACGATGCACAAAATGTTAGCAGGCAGGCCGCTCAGCTTTTTGAAAATCTTGCGCACCTCTTCCTTCTCACCGGCGTAATCAATATAGGCAACGTCCAAAAAGAAAACGATATTCTTACCGGGAACAGCAGCCTCACGCAAAACCGCCAGCACTCCGTCCATATCCTTTTCGCTCAGGCTGTAGCCTGTGGGATTGTGCGCAGGCGTGTTGAGCAAGTACAAAAGATTGTCCTGCTTTGCCAAAAGCTCATTGACCTTCTCCTTTAAAGCAGGCAGGTTAAATTTATTTTCCTCATCCAGCATTTTGTAGGTAGTAAAATTGCGGTCCATATCCTGGCACAGAACCTTGTAGGCACCCCAATACCAGTCCGAGCACAGCACGGTTTCGCCGCTGTCGGTGTAGTTCCAGATTGCATGGTGGATAGCGCCGGTGCCACCGGCAGTAGCCACGGCGGCAATATAGCCCTCAGGACGCGAATTGCCAAAGGCAGCAGTCAGCACGCAGTCCAGGTATTCCGGCAGGCCGCTGATGGGAGCATAGGCAATCAGCTCATTAGTTGCCAGACCGCGGTACACCTTTTCCACCGTCGGCAGGCAGACAAGATTTTCATTCTCGTCCAAAATCGCACCAATCGTAGCGTTAGTAACTGCATCCTTGCCATACTTGGCAGCAGCAGCAACAGCGGCGGCATTAGCGCCAAAAATTTTATCCTGGGCAGATTTGCCCTTAGCGTGTTTTGCAGCAATACTCATAACCATGATCAAAACTCCTTTCAAAATTACCATTAAGAAATTTCATTGCTGTGCGATTGTTATCTCACCACTGATAAGCAATTAACATATCGCAAAGCAAGCATAAAAATTTTAGGGAATGAGTGTACGAAACCACAGAAATAGCGCAACTGTCTGAGCGCCAGCACTTTCCTGGCATGGAGCTCTTTGCTATTGGCGCGAGTTTTTCGCTATTTCGTTGTGGTTTCACACGAAATTACCGTTAAGAAATTTTTCGTTGCGACGCGATTGTTAATTGCTTAAGCAGACTTACAAATCTATAACTGTCGCACCGCTACCGCCAGCCTCCAGCGCCGCCGTCTCCAACCCCTTCACAAAGCGGTTCGTCGACAAATACGCCGTCAGGCCTGCACGCAGCGCGCCCGTGCCCTTGCCGTGAATAATACGCAGCTGGCCGATGCCGGCGATTAACGCATCATCTATCGCCTTATCCACAACGGGAATCGCCTCATCCAGCGTCATCCCACGCACATCAATCTCCTGCTTAGCACTGCCGGATTTTGTCACAAACATCTGATGTGCATAATTGCTGGCAGCATTCTTGCTAAAGCCCTTGCGCTTTTTCGGCTCATTATCCGTATGCGCAGGCTGCGCCTTTGTCAGCAGACACTTCTTGGCAGGCACAGTCATCTTTAAAATACCCACCTGCACCGTCACGTCATTGCCATTAACAGCCGTAATCACGCCGTTCTTGCCCAGGGATACAACAAAAACGTTCAGTCCCTTCTTCGCCGTCTTTGCCGAAAGCGGCGCGCCCTCCGGCAGCGGCGCCTCCTCGCTCAGCGTTTTGTTAAGCTTCTTGCGAGCCTCCTCTGCTGCCTGCTCCAGGCGCTTCGTGTCAAAATCGGCCTTCATGGAACGCAGCTCCTTGAGCACCGCCTCACTTTCGCGGCGGCTGCGGCGATAAATATCGTCCGCCTGCTCGCGCGCCTTGCGCAGCATCTCGTTTTTGCGGCGTTCAAACTCACTCTTGGAATAGGCCAAAGCGTTACGCAGCTGCTCACTTTCGCGGCGCAGGTCCTCAATCTCCCTGCTGCTGGTTTCGTAGCGGCGGCGTTCGCTGTCCAGCTCCTGCAGCACGTTTTCCATGTGCACATGCTCCTGGTTCAAAAGCTCGCCGGCGTTTTGGATGATATCCTCTGCCAAGCCCAGTCGGCGGCTGATGTTAAAGGCGTTACTGCTGCCAGGCACGCCCATCAGCAGGCGGTACGTAGGCCGTAGCGACACAGGGTCAAACTCCACGCTGGCGTTTTCCATGCCCTCGTGGCCGTAGGCAAAGGTTTTCAGCTCGCTGTAGTGCGTTGTCACCATCGTCAGCACTCCCTGCGCATGCAAGTGCTCCAGCATCGCCATCGCCAGGGCAGCGCCCTCGTTGGGGTCGGTGCCTGCACAAATTTCGTCAACCAGCACCAAATCTCCTGCCTGCACCTCACGTAAAATGCTGATTAAATTCGTCATATGCGCCGAAAAGGTGGACAGACTCTGCTCAATGCTCTGCTCGTCGCCAATATCGGCATAAACAGCACGGAAAACAGGCAGCTTGGCGCTGCTTGCCGGGATGAACAGACCTATCTGCGCCATCAGGGCGAACATACCCACCGCCTTGAGCGCCACCGTCTTGCCGCCGGTATTGGGACCTGTTATGAGCAGCATGGTGAATTTGTCACCCAGCTGCACATCCAGTGGCACAACCGCATCCTTATTAAGCAGCGGATGCCGCCCCTGCACAATCTCCACGCCGCCGTTTACCACCAGCTGCGGCCGCACTGCGCGCTGCTCCTGCGCCAAAAGCGCCCTGGCGCAGATAACGTCCAGCGTTGTGAACACCTCCAGCGATGCCAAAAGTGCTGCCGCCTCCGCACCCACGTTTTGCGTAAGCTGACGCAGAATGCGCTCTATCTCCTCATGCTCCTCGGCAAGATAACGCTTGATATCGTTATTCAAATTCACCACGGCTAGCGGCTCAATGAACAGCGTCGCACCCGTGCCGCTCTGGTCGTGCACAATGCCAGGGAAGTTCATCTTGTATTCCTGCTTAATGGGAATAACATAACGGTCGCCGCGCATCGTAACAATGTTATCCATAAAATACTTTTGGTTGTTGGGGTCATGCAAAATGCTGTCCAGCTTTTCCTTGACACGGTTTTTGGCAATTTGGATAGCGTTACGCAAACCGCCAAGCTTAGGCGAAGCATTGTCCTTTAGCTCGCCATGCTCATCAACCGCGCTGGCGATTTGCTTTTCCAGGCGGCCAAAAATCGTCAAAGCGTCACCATATGCTGCCAAATTCGGCGCTGTCTCCGCCATTTCCGTCACAAAATCCTTCATCGCCGCAAAGGCCTGCAGCGTCATCAAAATATGCAGCAGCTCCTCCGGCTCCAGCACGCTTCCCAGCTCCGCCCGCTTAATATCGGCCGTAATGTTATAGGCACCACCAAAGGGAAAACGTCTGCCATCATCCAAAATACGCAGCGCCTCCGCCGTTTCCTCCTGCAGGCGTTTCACCCTGCCAAAATCACTTTCAATCTGCAAGGCCGCAGCTGCCTGCTTGCCCAAAAAAGTGGCAGCCTTCGCTGCCAGCATACTTTTTACTTCATCAAACTCCAGCGTCTTTATCGCATAGCGCGCCATTATTCTGCACCTCTGAATCCTTAATCTAGTTACTTGTGTATATACTGTTATTATAGCATTTTGGTGTGCTTTTTGCCACTACGCAAAAACACCCGCCACGCCTAAGCGCAGCGGGTGCCGGAGATTATTTAATTTTCAGCGTCAGCGAGCAGTGGTGGCATTTTTACCTGCTTATAATACTCAGGATAGACAGAGCTTGCCAGTATATATGCTGCTTCGGCGGCATAATGGGAAACGCAGTAACGATAGTATTTATCAGGCAGGGCGATAATCTGCTTATTTTGTACCGCCTTAAGCGTCATATACGAAGGATCATGGAGAATCTCATCTATAGCAGCCTTACGCCTGCTGTCTGATACCATTCTCGTTGCCGTCGGCAAAAGAATAACATCTGGTTGCAGTTTAACCACTCCCTCTTTGCCAATCCGCGCACCACTTGGCAATTCAACATTCCCGGCAGCATTTTCTACACAGGCGTAATGGCACAGGTCATCAAACAAACCTCCCTTAACACCAAAGGCTCCTTCCACCGATACCGCCAAAATTTTTTTCCGTTCCTGCGGAGGAACTGCTGTATTGGTTTTTTGGATAACAGAAAAAATATTCTCCATATTACGGACTATCATTTTCCCTTTGTCACCCTCACCGACTACATTACTTACATCCAACACACAGTGCTCTATTTCCTGCATATTATGCGGTGCCTTGACGATAAAAACCTTTAAGCCCATGGAACGCATAGTTTCTATTTTCGTTCTGTCATAATTATAGGGAGTTATGACTAAATCAGGCTGAAGCTTTAAAATTTGTTCAACAGGAACTATTCTTTCTGTTTTTACAGCAACCTTTTGCGCTTTTGCTGCTATAAACGACACCTGCTCATCACTAAAG
>CAVKMV010000076.1:0-8801 GCA_963657675.1 Ruminococcus intestinalis | reverse complement strand
AAATATGATAAAGCATTTTACGATGTGTATAGGACGTTTGAACGAATCGTTTTGCATGGAGAAGATGTTTGTAGCGATTTGAGAAAGGCAATAAGCAGAATAAGTACCAGTACATTGTGGAATAAGTATGTTTTTATCAACTCCGGGGAAAGGTACGTAAGGAGAAATGGCAAAGCTTCTCTGAGGAAAATAGATATTTTCCGTGCCAAAAATGAAGACGAGCTGAAGCTGGAGTTTTTTAAGCTATGGCATTTGATTAAGGCCAAAGCAACGCTGCAAGATTATTTTGATTTGAACAGACGTTATATTAAAGCGACGGATGTAGTAATTTTTTCGGATGATAGAGTGCGGTTAGATGTTTTGCCAACTTGTTATCTACAAGATAAAAAAAGTGCTTTAGAGGATATAGCCTTTAGTGTTAGCGATAAATTAGAGCAGGACGTTGCATTAGAGGCAATACATCCAGATTTAAAGCTGGATATGGATGAATTGTATAAGAATTTGAGCTTCCAATTAGGTATAAATGTTTATGATTCTCAAACTGTAAAAGAGCATATTAGTAAAGAAAGATATAAACGTTTTAATAAGCTGTTGAACGAAAAGTTTACTAAAGATAAATTGATTCTGCTTCTAAATAAATTTAAAGACCGAGATGACGAATGCATTATGTCCATGGTGACGGATAATGCTGATATTCCAACAATTTTTGAGTATATATTAGCCATCAGTTGGTATATTATCAGTGGACGGAATGGCGATGTGTTGAAGTTTATGAATTTGTCGTTGGAAGCGGATTTACTTCCTAAAACGCATGCTAGTGGCGGTGAGGCAGATATTGTCTGGGAATATGATGAGAGCGCAGATTACCCGGAACATACATTGCTTATTGAGGCAACACTAGCTGATTCCGCCAATCAACGAAGAATGGAGATGGAGCCGGTCTCCAGACATCTGGGAGAGTATTTACTGGATCACCCTGATAAGAGAGCTTCTTGCGTATTTATCAGTACATATCTCGACAATAATGTTATCGCTGATTTTAGAGGCAGGCGCTTTATTGAATATTATAGTAAAGATGGCAGCAAATGGGTGGATGGTATGCAAATTTCGCCTTTGGATATTGATTTATTAATTTTGTTGCTAGATGCTGATGTAAGCTATGCAAGGGTTTATAAGATTTTACACAAGGCATATACAAGTGATATTAGACCAGCCTTAAAATGGTATAATGACAAAATATCATCTAGCTTGCAAGAAATGGCACGATAGCTTTTGCACAAAAAGAAAGAGGAGCCTGCGCTCCCATAGTATATTTACGGAGGAAGCAAATGACAGATACAATACAAGGCTTAAATAGACAGCAGCAGGATGCTGTGCAGACGATTAACGGACCCATGTTGATTTTGGCAGGCGCTGGCAGCGGCAAGACCAAGGTGCTGACCTGCCGCATTGCCCATCTTTTGCAGCAGGGCGTGCGTCCCTACCGCATTTTGGCGATAACCTTTACTAATAAGGCCGCCGCCGAAATGCGTGAGCGCGTGGACCGTATGGCAGGTGCTGCGGCGCGCGATGTGTGGCTGTTCACCTTTCACGCCTTTTGCGCACGCGTGCTGCGCTATGATTTGGAAAAGCTGCCCGGCTATAGCAATAATTTTGCTATCTATGATACGACCGACAGCAAAAACCTCATCAAGCAGGTGCTGAAGGAGATGAACCTGGACGATAAGCGCTTTCCTGTTCCAGGGATTATCAGCCATATAAGCAATGCCAAAAACGCACTGCTGACTCCCGAGGCATACGCACAGCAGGCAGGAGAATATTATGAGCAGCAGGTGGCCAAGATTTATGCGGCCTATCAAAAAAAGCTGCAGACCAATAACGCTGTCGATTTTGATGATCTGCTGCTGCTGACGCTGCGTCTGCTTAGGGAAAACGCCGGGGTGCGTGAAAAATACCAGAACAAATTTGATTACATCATGGTGGACGAATATCAGGACACTAACCATGCGCAGTATTTGCTGACCAAGCTTTTGGCTGCAGGACACAAAAACATCTGCGTGGTGGGCGATGCCGACCAAAGCATTTACGGCTGGCGTGGTGCTGATATCCAAAACATTTTGGACTTTGAAAAGGATTATCCTAACGCTAAGCTGGTAAAGCTGGAGCAAAATTACCGCAGCACGCAGGTTATTTTGGACGCTGCCAACGCAGTTATAGATAACAACAGCGGCCGTAAGCCCAAAAGCCTGTGGACGGATAACGGCAATGGTAGCGAGATTATCTATTATCAGGCAATGGATGAGCGGGATGAGGCGCGCTTTGTGATTGAACGCGCGCAGGAGCTGCAGCAAAGGGAAGGCGCCAAGCTGGGCGATATGGCGGTGCTGTACCGCACCAACGCCCAGTCACGTGTTTTTGAGGAAATGCTGATAAAAAGCGGCATTGCCTATAACATGGTGGGTGGCACCAAATTCTATGAACGCAAGGAAATTAAGGACGTGCTGGCGTATCTGCGCCTTATATATAACCCCAGCGACAGCCTTAGCCTGCTGCGCATCGTCAACGTTCCCCGTCGCGGCATTGGCGATGCAACTATAACGCGCCTGGCAGAATACGCCGCAGCCAGCGGTCAGAGCCTGTTTGAGGTTGTCTCTAACGCTGGTGATGTGCCGGCGCTGGCCAGCCGCTTTGTCAATAAGCTGGATGATTTGGCAGGCGTGCTCTTTGATTTGATGGGCGAGGCGGCCGATGCGCCTGTGAAGCAGCTTATTGAGGATGTGCTGGAAAAAACCGGCTACCTGGCCGAGCTGGAGACCAGCGGTGATGCGCAGGACCAAAGCCGTGTAGACAATCTGCACGAGCTTTTGAGCGTGGCAGAGGATTTTGCTGCCAAGTGCGACCGCAGCGGCGAGGAGCCGACGCTGGAAAACTTTTTGGCAGATGTGGCACTGGTAGCTGATATTGATGATGCTGACCTGGACGAAGACAAGATGACGCTGATGACGCTGCATTCTGCTAAGGGTTTGGAGTTCCCAATAGTGTTTTTGGTTGGTATGGAGGAAGGCATCTTCCCCCATGCACGCACGCTGACGGAGGAAAGCGAAATAGAGGAGGAGCGCCGTCTGTGCTATGTGGGCATTACGCGTGCGGAGCGACATTTGTTTTTGACTAACGCCAGACTGCGCACGATTTACGGACGTTCCCAGTGCTATCCTGCTTCACGCTTTTTGCAGGAGGTGCCGCGTAACCTCATCCATGAATACAGAAGACCGCAGGCGCAGCCGCGCAGAGCTGTGCGTGAAGCGGTAAACAGGACGGAGTTAAGGCCAAGCATCAGCAGCTGGTCCTTTGCGTCCAGAGCGGCCTTTATGCCTGACGACAGCAGCGCTGCGGCCGGCATCAGCTTCCGTGCAGGTGATAAGGTGCTGCACAAAAAGTGGGGAGCAGGCACCATTGTCAGCGTCAAGCCGTCGGACGACGGGCAGGAGGTTACAGTGGCCTTCGCAGGCGGCGGCATCCGCAGCCTGCTGACGAAGTACGCCAGGCTGGAAAAGCTGTGAGCTGTATGCTTGCGTAGTTAGTGGAACAGGCTACATAAAAAGGATAAACTATCTAGATAGCGGAAAATGCTTGTCAGCGCAAAAGCATTTGGAGGAAGAAAGATGGCAGAATTAGATTTGTTTGCTGATGAAAAAGCGGCGGCCTTGGCAGAAGCGCAGGAGCTGCGCCAAAAAATCCGCCACAACGAATATTTGTATTACGTATTGGATGCGCCGGAAATTACTGACGCTGAATATGACAGGCTGATGGTGCGCCTGCGTGAAATAGAAGCGCAATATCCTGAAAGCGTGCCTGCTGATTCACCCACGCAGCGCGTGGGCGGCCGTGCCGCCTCGCAGTTTACCGAGGTGCGGCATTTGGAGCCGCTACTGTCGTTGGGGAATGTGTTTTCGGCGGCGGAGCTGCGTGCCTTTGATGAGCGCGTGCGCAGCGGTCTGCCAGAGGGCAGCAGCGTGGAGTACGTAATGGAACCCAAAATTGATGGCCTGGCGTGCAGCCTGATTTATGAAAACGGCGTTTTGGTGCGTGCTGCCACCCGTGGTGACGGCGTTGTTGGCGAAAACGTCACTGCCAACGTGCGTACCATCCGCAGTATTCCGCTGACGCTGAAGGTGCCTGAGGGTGAGCCTGTCCCCGAGCTTTTGGACGTGCGTGGCGAGGTGTATATGCCACGGCGTGCGTTTATGCGCTTGAACGAGGAGCGGGCAGAGCGTGGCGAAAGTGAATTTGCTAATCCGCGCAACGCGGCTGCAGGCAGCCTGCGTCAGCTGGACCCACAGGTTACTGCCAGCCGCAGCCTCAGCTTTTTTGCCTATTATCTGGTAGGCGAGGGCGCTCAGGCTAAGCATAGCGAATCACTGGCAGCCCTGGCCCGCTATGGCTTTAAGGTGAGTGAGGGCTACAGGCTTGTGCATACTATTGATGAAGCACTGGATTTTATCAGCAGCTTTAACGAAAAGCGCCCCAGCCTTGCTTATGATACGGACGGCGCGGTAATCAAGGTCAACGATGTGTGGCAGCAGCAGCTTTTGGGCGCAACGGGCAAGGATCCGCGCTGGGCTATTGCCTATAAATATCCCCCCGAGCAGGCCGAAACGACGCTGGAGGATATTGACTGGCGTGTGGGACGCACGGGAGTGCTCACGCCGACAGCAGTGCTCACGCCTGTCAAGCTCAGCGGTAGCGTTATCAGCCGTGCCACCCTGCACAACGAGGACTTTATCCGCAGCAAGGATATCCGCATTGGTGACAGGGTAGTTATCAATAAGGCCGGTGAAATTATTCCTGAGGTTTTGTATGTGGTGACTGCAAAGCGCACAGGGGCTGAAGGGGAGGTTGTTATTCCTACAATCTGCCCTGAATGTGGCTGGAGCGTGGAGCGACAGGGGAGCGAGGCAGCTATCCGCTGCACTAATCCGCACTGTCCGGCGCTGGGGCGTGAGGGTCTCATCCATTTCGTCAGCCGCGATGCTATGAATATTGAAGGCTGCGGGCCTTCGGTCATCAATGCGCTTATTGAGGCAGATTTAGTACATGATGCGGCCGATTTGTACAGCCTGCGGCGTGCGGACGTATTGCAGCTGGAGCGTATGGGTGAAAAGTCGGCGGACAAGCTTTTGGCGGCCTTGGAGGCGAGCAAAAGCAATGAGCTGGATAAGCTGCTTTTTGCTTTGGGTATCCGTCATGTGGGTGCCAAGGTGGCGCGTACGCTGGCAACGGAATATGGCAGCATGGAACGCCTGCAGCAGGCAGGCGCGGACGAGCTGGCACAGATACGCGATATTGGTGCCAAGATTGCCGAAAGCGTCGTCACTTGGTTGAATGTGCCTGCGAATATTGATTTGCTCGGCCGGTTGCAGGCGGCGGGGCTGAACATGAGCTTTGTCGCACCTGCAAGCCGTGAGGATAACCCCTTCTTTGGCAAGACGCTGGTGTTTACAGGTACCCTGCCGACGCTTGGCCGTGCGGAGGCCAAAACGATGGCTCAGGACGTGGGCGCTAAGGTTAGCGGCAGTGTCAGCAAAAAGACTGATTACGTTATCGCCGGTGCGGAAGCAGGCAGTAAGCTGGAAAAGGCACAGCAGCTGGGAGTTACGGTGCTGGATGAGGCAGAGTTTTTGCGTCTGCTAAAGCAGGCATAAAAAAGCTCCCCGTATCTGCGGGGAGCTGCAGTGCTATGATAAAGCTTATTCTCTTTCCAGCTTCAGGCTTATTTTACCAACCCTGCCGATAAAGTAACGACCCCAGGAGACACGTGCCAGCAGCTCCATGGTCAGCAGGCTGAGCACCAGCATGATGATAAAGAGCAGGGGATAAAAAATTACCTGGTTGGGCGACACGTGCAGGGCGGCAAGCAGGCTGCTGCCAAGATACATATAGATGATATGGATAAGGAACAGCCCAAAGGAATAATTGCCCAGGTACAGCATAAAGCGCTTGCTGAGGCTGTCCTGGGATTGCAGGGTGTGGGCATAGCGGAAGAGCATGGCGATGATGATGCTGTATAAAAATAAATTAAGCGGAAAGCAGACGAATTCCAAAATAGGCAGACCATGCAGGTAGTATTTGGCAAACCAGCAGATGCCAATCAGCGGCAGATTAAACAAAAAGCCGCACATCAGCAGGCCGTGATGTGTGTCAATCCAGCGCAGCAGCTGCTTGTGATAAACAAAGGCCAGCATACCAAAGGAAAAGTAAGCAATGTAGCGCATAAATGTCGTTATATCTAACGCCAGTATTGCGTAAAGGCTGCTAAGTCCAAGGTTGTTGCAGGCCTTCCAGAGGAGCTGCAGCAGTATCACCTGGATGATGAAGCGGTGCAGTTTGTGCTGCAGGCGGCAGTGATAAAAATAGCGCAAAAGCAGCGGATAGATGGCATAAAAGCCAAAGAGCGCACGGAAAAAGGCCATGTGTACAGCGCTGCTGCCACTGATGATGAGATAGGCTGCATGGCGCAGACTGTAGCTGGCATCGCTAAAGACGCAGGCTCCTGCAAGATAAAGCAGCGAAAACAGCAAATAGGGCGACAGCACAGATAAAAACATCTTGCGGAAGAACGGCCATTTGTAGTAATCGGCATGGCGGTTGTGGCTGATAAAGACATATCCCGAAACAAACATTACCAGGGGGACGGCAAAGAGCGAGATAATATCCAGCAGCATTTCAGAAATTGTGACCAAGGATTCGGCGTGGGCGTTGGCAAAATACCAGGTGGTGTGCATCAGCATAACGCCTAATACGACGAAGCCACGTAATAACAGGGGGAAACTCATAGCTTAACATCTTCTTTCTCTAGTAGAGCTATTTTACTACTTTTATGTAAATAGTCAAATAACAATTGAGAATTCACGTTATAACCTAATGGAATATATTGCGCAAAAAACAACCACATATTACGTTGAGGCAGTAATAAAATAATCTTCAGGAATATTTTGCAACATAAAATGTTCGATATATTAAGGATAAGCATATTTTAATGCGAGGAAGTATTTAAGGGAGGCAAGGCAAATGGAAAAGCAGGAATGGCAGGAATATGTGCACAAGGTAGCAAGCTGTGATTATCCGATTCCGCTGAATTTGATTAATGATTATGACGATTGGAAGTGCCGCAGCAATGTGGGGCGCATGCTGATGATTTTAAAGGATATAGAGGGCGCTATGGCAGTGCTGGCGACAGTGAAGGATGTGCAGCCGAATATGACGGACGCACCGGAATTTGGCCTGAGCGAGGCGGAGCACAAGGTACTATGCCTGCGCGATATCGCGGAAATCGTGTGGCAGCTCACCGGTACCGGCGATGCTCCCCTGGTATACCTCAAGGAGGCCTACAGGCTGTGCCGCAGTTATGACAAGGTTTTCCGCAGTGCTGACCGTGGTGCTATCTGGGCGCGTGCCTTGGAAATCAGACGCAGCTGTGGCGATGAGGCCGGGGCGTTGGCTGATGCCCGTGCGATGCTGGCGGTCGAGGGCAGGCTGCGCAGTGTTAATCCCTATGCCTTCCATGCTCTCAAGTTTATGGCCGAGGGCCTGGCTGCACAGGGTGAATATGCTAAGGCAGCCCTGTTGCTGGCTGATGCCTATGCCTACTTCCCCCTGAGCGAGGCAGGCAGACGTGATTTAGCTGCTGCCGCCGCTGTAACTAATGCTAAGGAGCGTTATGAGGCATATCTGCATTGCACTACTATCCAATACCAACCATGGGAGCAGGACAACGTTCCTACATTGGATGATGTACGTCGCCTGCAGGAGCGCAATTTTGCCCTGCGTGAGGCAGCCAAGGCGAAGGAGCAGGCAGATGGTAAGAGCGGGGCAGAAGACTTAATCAGCAAATTTAAATAAGCAATTAAAATACCTGATTAACGAAAATTATACATACTCTTCGCAAAACTGATACAATAATACAGGATGATTTTTTTGAGAAGGGATGTATATAAATGAAAAAATACTTTTTAGCTTTAACGGCGGCTGCTGCGCTGCTTTTGCCGCAGGCAGCAGGTGCCGAGGGCTTTGTGATCAACGAGTGGTCTGCCGAGGGCGTGGCTATGGGCGGTGCGCGCATGTTTGCCGAGGATGATGCTGCTAATATTGCCTATGACCCTGCTTCCATTACCAAGATAAAGGGCGAGGCCTTCAAAAGCTCTTATACCTATCTCAGTCCGCACGGCAGCTACAAGCTTTATGATGGCAATGGTACGGAAATCGAAAACGGCCACAACAAAATTCATGCCGGCTGGGCAGTGGGCAGCTATTATGTAAAACAGCTGAACGAAAAGGATTGGTTTGGCATGGGTGCCTTTCCGCGCTTTTCTATGGTGTCGGAATTTGAGCGTGGCAGCAAGGCCAGCACCAATGCTTTTTTCTCCAAGCTGGTTGGCGTAAGCGTTACTCCTACCTATGCGCATAAGTTTGACAAAAAATGGAGTGCTGCAGTGGGTGCCGAAATCAACTACGTCGGCCTGGAGCTGCAAAAGAATCTTATTATTCCCCAGGCTGCTGTTAACGGCACTACGCAGATAGAGGGTGAAAGCTATGCCTTGGGCTGGAATGCGGCAGCCAATTATGCCTTTGATGACAAAAATGAAGTTGGCGTGGTTTACCGCAGCCGCATCACCCATTCGCTGGAGGCCGATTTAAAGGGCTATGGCACTAAAAGCGCTGCAGTTGGCGGTGGTGACGTATATGGCAATGCCTATGGCGTAGTTACCCTGCCTGATAGCTGGGCCATTGGTTATAATCATAAA
>CAVKMV010000075.1:0-8826 GCA_963657675.1 Ruminococcus intestinalis | reverse complement strand
TTACGCCGGCAGCAGCCAGCTTGTTGATGCTGTCATATGCCCAGTGACCGGCAGGTACATCGCTGAACGGGTTAGCAGCATATGCGCTTGCGCTTACTCCCAATGCCATTGCCATTGCAAATACTAAAGACTTTTTCATAATGTTTTCCTCCTTCTGATTGTAAAAGAGCTATTAACATTATGCAAAAATTTTTCCTCCTTCAATACGCTGCCGTTATCTGACGAGTTGCCTTGTTTCCTCATGCTACGGTTTTGTATCATCGTCAAAAATATTTTATGCACAATATTTATATAACAGACGCCGTAAAGCGAGCATCGCGATTTACCGCTTCTACGTCGTTGGGATTATTATAGCACTTACTGACTGGTCAGTCAATAGTTATTTTTAATCTTTTTCAGCTTTTGACCAACTAGTCAGCGATGTAATAGGCATTATTTTGTTATTTGATTATCACATTTCATAGCAATCTGTCCTGCGAAGCTTCTCCGCCGTACGTCTATTATATATACATTTGAATCCTTATTAAATTTTATTATTTTTATTTCGCAGTAATTGGCAATCAGAGTAACTAAAAAGCAGCAGTAATACAAGCACATTGCTCATACTACTGCTGCTATAGCCGCTATTTTATTCTTCATCCTCAGAGTGGACCTCATCAGCCTCCTGACGCGCAGGCGTGCTCAAAAGGTTGTGTATCTCGGAATCAACATTGGCACGGTTTTCAGCAAGCCCCTTCAGGGCGCTGTCCAGATTGTCACTCAAATACGCCAGCATGTCCCCGGCGTACTGCAGCGACTCCTTCTTCAGCTGCAGCGCATAGCTGTCAGCCTCGGCCTTAACCTGCTCCACATACTGCAGGGCCTCGGCCTTAATCCCGTCTGCCACCTCATTGGCCTGCTTAACGATTTCCTCCTGCTGCAGCTTGGCCTCGGCCTCGGCCTGCGCCACGCTGACGATGCGTGCTGCCTCATCCCTGGCCTGCTGCACAATCCTTTCGGCGTCGGCGTAGGCCTGGTTGACGATATTCTTCTGCTCCTCCAGCACCTGGTTGGCGCTCTTCACCTCACGGGGAATAGCCTCCTTCAGATCGTCGAGGATGTTCAACAGGTCATTTTCATCCAACATAACCTTGTCCGTAAGCGGCATATGCCTTGCATCGGAAATTAATTTAAAAAGCTCGTCAAACATTCCCTCCAACGCCACATTTGTCTTATTTCGTTCAATCATAATCTCCCCACCAGTCTATTCAAACCTTCGATAAACGTGCTTGCGTACACGCTCCTCTATGCACTCAGGCACCAAATCCTTCAGCTGTCCGCCAAAGGTCGCCAGCTCGCGCACACCGGAGGAGCTGACAAAGGAGTACTTGGCGTTGGTCATAATAAAAACAGTTTCCAGCTGGCTGTCAATCTTTTTGATGAGCAGCGCCCGCTGAAATTCATACTCAAAATCGGTAAAGGCACGCAGTCCCCTGACGATGAAGGGTGCCTCTTCTTTTTTGCAAAATTCGTTCAGCAAGCCAGAAAAGCAGGTCACCCGCACATTGGGGATGTGCTTGGTTGCCTCACGCAGCATCTCCACGCGCTCTTCCATGCTAAACATCGCCTTATCCTTGCCGGGATTATGAAAAACGCTGATGATCAGCTCATCAAACATTGCGCTCGCTCTCTCAAAAATATCTATATGTCCCTTGGTTACAGGGTCAAAACTTCCTGGGCAAACTGCTCTGCGCATACGCCAGACCTCCTACACTCTATTTCTCAGCGCCAAAAGGCTGAGAAATCCCTACTATACGTTTTAACTATTCGACATAAAGTCGGATATTCCTTTATTTATTCTGCAAAATTATTCCAAAAAATAAAATCCACTATCGTTTCACCATAACGGCTGCTGCGTACCAGCTCGCAGCCGGGCGGCAGCGGCGGCAGCTCATCGTGTGCGCTGCGCTCCACCACCAGGTATCCGCCCTCACGCAAAAACGGCTGCCTGCCCAAAAGCTCTATAATCTGCTGCACCCAGCCCTTGTTGTAGGGCGGGTCGCAAAAGGCAAAGTCAAACAGCTCGCCTGCCTGCGCCAGCCTCTGCGCCACCTGGGGCGCACTGCCCTGCAGCACGGTGCAGTCAGCCTGCGCCCTGCACTTGGCGATGTTGCTGCGCACCAGGCGCAGCGATTCCCTGCTGGCATCAATAAAGGTGATGGCGGCCGCACCGCGGCTCCAGCTTTCCAGACCCAGGTTGCCCGTGCCGGCAAACAAATCCAGCACCCTGGCGCCGATAATTTTGCTGCCGATAATATTAAATACCGATTCCTTCACCCTGTCCGCCGTCGGACGTACATCGTAGGTTTTGGGCACAGTCAGCTGCAAGCCGCGCGCCCTGCCCGTAATTATTCTCATGTGTCGCTCCCGTGTGTTATAATTATGAGGATAGAAAGGAGGCCGCCTATGCGCCGCACACACAAAAGCATATGCAGTATAGTGCTGCTCCTTGTCATAGCCTTTGGGGCCTACTGGCGGCTTCCTGCCACCAGCAGCGTCAGCCTGCCGCCGCCGGAGGCAAAGCAAAGTATTTTGCTGCTGCCACTTGACAGCCGCCCCGTCTGCAGCACCATGGTGCAAAAGCTGGGACAGCTTGCAGGCCTAAATGTAATTTTACCGCCAAAAGCCGCTCTTGACAACTACCAGACGCCGGCAGACAGACAAAAACTTTGGCTGTGGCTGCAAAGCGTTTCCCCCTATTATGATTATAGCATCATCGCGGCCGATAATCTTTTGCACGGCGGCCTTTTGGCTGCCAGGCAGGGCACTGCCACCGTACAGGAGCAGGACAGCCTTTTGAGCAAGCTTGCGCAGCTGCCCACGCCGCCGCAGAGGCAGCAGGATGTTTTTTCTGTCATCCCCCGCCTGCTCGTCAGCGACCAGCTTTTGCCCGACCGCTGGTACCAGTACCAGCTTTGGCGCTATTCACAGCTGGCCGACCTGGTGCGCATCACAGGCAGCCAACATCTGACGCAGCAAATGCGTGAGGTGGAGGCCAAAATTCCACCCCAGGTGCTGGCCAAATACCGCCTGCGCTACCATGAAAGCGACCGCTTTAACCTGGGACTGCTGCAGCTGGCGCAGCCGGCAAGGCGCATCGTTATCGGTCAGGACGATGCCGCCCCGCTTGGTCTGCCCCACGCCAGCGCCGCCAGGCTGCAGGCCGCCATCAGCCGCCTGCCTGCAGGGCAGGCGCAGCTCATCTGCGGTGCGGACGAAATCGCCGCCCTGCTCCTGGCACGCCACTACCTACGCAGCACAGGCTACAGACCCAGGGTGCATCTGCTGTACGCCAATGCTGCTATCCCTGCGCAGGATATGCCTTACATGCCCATCAGCACAGGCAGCGCCCTGCGCAGCCAGCTGCAGCTTTTGGACGTGCAGGAGACGGATACTATAGCTGATGCCGACCTCATCTGCTACATCAGCTGCGGTGGTGATGCCTTTAGCCCTGGCAGGACGCAGGCAGCGGAGCTGGCAGCACTGCTTGCGCAGGGACGCGCCGTGGCACTAATCGACAGCAGTGCCAACTTTGAGGCGGATGAGCTTTTGCTGCCGCAGCTTTTGGCTGCCGATGTGCCCATCAACCGCCTTGCGGCCTACGCCGCCTGGAACACCTTCAGCAACGCGTCAGGCACGGCGCTGGCGCAGGGGCTGATTTTTTGCGGCCAGCTGCAACAGCTGCAAAAAAATGGTGCCACTGCTGACGAGTTTGCGGCGCTCTACGCCGCTAACCTGCGCTTTACGACAGAACGCATTTTGGAGGATTACTGTTACCAAAAGCTGCTGCACCCTGAGCTTAGGCAGCAGCTTTTAGCATTGGGCACCGACCCCGCGCAGCTTGACGCTGACGCTAAAATAGCGGCAGAGCAGCGCATCCAGTGGCAGCTGAGCCTGGCTGCCCACATGCTGCTGCACCGCAATTTAGGACGCACGCCCTTTTTCAGCCAGGACGGCAAAGCTTATTATCTGAATGATTTGGCGGTGGGGGCGCAGCTGCCGTGGGACAGAATTTTTGAGGTAGACTTGAGCGTCTGGACGCACGTAGGCGTAGCAACACCATTACAAACAAAAAGAACCTTATAATCCATGCATAGGCATTAAAATAACTGTTAATCCCGCCTGACAAAAAAGGCTCCGCCCTCACGGACGGAGCCTTTGCTGTAAGGCAGACCAGCTTATTTTTTCTCTTTGATTTCTTCCTGCAGCATAGCGATGAAGGCATCCTGTGCCATAGCACCCACGTCACCGGCACCGCGGCGGCGTACGTTTACAGTGCCCTCTTCCACTTCCTTGTCACCAACAACCAGGGTGTAGGGAACCTTCTGCACCTGGGCCTCACGAATCTTGTAGCCCAGCTTTTCGTTGCGGTCATCCAAATGCACGCGCAGGCCAAGGTCAAACATCTTGTCTGCCAACGCTTTGGCATAAGCTACATGCTTATCGGTAATCGGCAGAATGCGCACCTGGCACGGAGCCAGCCAGGCCGGGAAGGCACCGGCGTAGTGCTCAATCAAAATGCCGATGAAGCGCTCGATAGAACCGTAAACAACACGGTGAATCATAACAGGACGGTGCTTGAGGCCATCCTCGCCGGTGTAGGTGAGCTCAAAGCGCTCAGGCAGCTGCATATCCAGCTGGATGGTGCCGCACTGCCAGGTACGGCCAATGGAGTCGGTCAGATGGAAGTCAATTTTCGGACCGTAGAAGGCACCATCGCCCTCGTTAACAACATATTCCAGGCCGCAGTCCTCCAAGGCCTCACGCAGACCGTTGGTGGCAAGCTCCCAGGTAGCGTCGTCGCCCATAGAATTTTCCGGACGGGTGGACAGCTCGGCATGGTACTTCAGGCCGAAGGTTGCATAAACCTCATCAAACAGGGTGATAACGTTTTTGATTTCACTGCGGATCTGGCTGGGCATCATGAAGATGTGCGCATCATCCTGGGTGAAGCAGCGTACACGGAACAAGCCGTGCAGCGCGCCGCTCAGCTCGTGACGGTGTACCAGACCCAGCTCGCCTGCGCGGATAGGCAGTTCCTTGTAGGAATGCGGATGCAGCTTATAGACCAGCATGCCGCCGGGGCAGTTCATCGGTTTAATAGCGTAATCCTGCTCATCAATCTGGGTGAAGTACATGTTTTCCTTATAATGATCCCAGTGACCGGAGGTTTCCCACAGCTTGCGCGAAAGGATCATCGGAGTTTTGATTTCTTCATAACCGTAGCGGCGGTGAACCTGACGCCAGTAGTTAATCAGCTCGTTGCGGATGGTCATGCCGTTGGGCAAAAAGAACGGGAAGCCGGGACCCTCGTCCATGATGGCAAAAATGTCCAGCTCCTTGCCCAGCTTGCGGTGGTCGCGCTTAGCAGCCTCCTCCAGCATATGCAGATAAGCGTCCAGCTCCTCCTTGCTGGGGAAGGCGGTGCCATAAATACGCTGCAGCATTTTGTTCTTTTCGTTGCCACGCCAGTAAGCACCGGCGATGCTCTGCAGCTTAAAGGCCTTTACGCGGCCGGTGGAGGGGCAGTGCGGGCCTGCGCACAAATCGGTGAAATCGCCCTGGGTGTAGGTGCTGATGATGGCATCCTCAGGCAGGTCGTTAATCAGCTCAACCTTATATTTTTCGTCCTTGGCAGCAAACATAGCCAAGGCCTCGCTGCGGGGGATTTCGGCACGCTGCAGGGGAATGTTCTGCTTAACGATTTTGGCCATTTCCTTTTCAATAGCCTGCAAATCCTCAGGCGTAAAGGTGTGCTCGCTGTCCAGGTCATAATAGAAGCCATTGGCGATAGCAGGGCCGATGGCGAATTTAACATCGGGGAACAGGTGCTGGATAGCCTGTGCCATAACGTGGGCGCAGGTATGACGGATGGCGTGCAGTCCCTCCGGAGTATCGGGGGTGACAAACTCAACTGCGGCATCATGCTCCAGCTTGTCGCTCAAATCCTTGTTTACACCATCAACCACAGCCAAAAGGGCCTGCTTGCCCAGC
Source organism: Ruminococcus intestinalis (assembly GCA_963657675.1). GTDB lineage: Bacteria > Bacillota > Negativicutes > Acidaminococcales > Acidaminococcaceae > Phascolarctobacterium_A. Next base: position 2,793 of record CAVKMV010000075.1, on the reverse strand, counting down.
TTTTGCGAAATACCCTTGGCAATTTCCAGCAAGCTGCTGCCTGCAGCAACCTCTTTAACGCTGCCATCCTTTAAGGTAACCTTAATATCAGCCATAATAATCCTCCTCTAAAATCATGCAGTAATGCTTTTACAAAATAAAAATAACCCCAATCCCTCACATAAAAGGGACGGAGTTTTCCGCGGTTCCACCCTCATTGACCTGCCACAAGGGCACGTCCACTCGGTACCGTTAACGCCGGCATACGGACTGGCATACTTGCTTACGCGTTCCGCAGTCAGTTTGAAGGCGGTGCGCCCTTCGCCCTTCCCCTGCTGCTCTCAGCCTGCGGCAGCATTTTCTGTGGAGTACGCGCGACGGCAGTTCCTTCGCATTACTGTTGCTATTTTTACTTACCCGTCTATTATAGCATACCCATATTGCTTGTCAAGCAAATGCTGGTAAAAACTTTCTTTTCATAGTATAATTAGTAGATGTGTTTTAAGCTTAACAAATATAAGCAAAGGAGGCGTTAGCTTTGACAATACATCTGCCCAAAAGCTTCAGGCTGACCGCCGCGCTCTGCGCCTGTGCCCTTCTGCTTCCCGTCACAGTTCAGGCCAAACGCCTGACTATATTATATGTTCCCTTAGACAACAGGCCCGTCTGCTCGGCCTACGTCAAGCAAACCATGGAGGCGGCAGGCTGCAAAATCATTCTTCCGCCGGATAAATATATCGCCACCAACGATAAAAGCGGTGACCCCGACGGCATCTGGACCTGGCTGCAGACCAAGGCCCCCAAGGCTAACGCCGCCGTCATCAGCACCGACAGCCTGATTTACGGCGGCCTTGTGGCCTCGCGCACGCACAACATCAGCCAGGCGCAGCTGGACGCACGCGTCAAGCGTGTTTACGAGCTCAAAAGCATGCTGCCCATCAAGCTGTATGCCTTTTCGACCATCATGCGCACGCCCCGCGCCAGCAGGGGACGCGTGGAGCCGCCCTATTACAGCGAAATCGGTCCTGGCATCTTTGCCTACAGCCAGCTACTGGATAAAAAGGATCAGGACAAGCTGTCCCCTAGCGACCAGCTCACCATGCAGGCCCTGGAGCGCAACCTGCCCAAGGCCGGGCTGAGTGACTGGCTGGAGCGGCGTGAAAAGAACCTAATCGTCAACCAGGAGCTGACGCACCTGGCACGCAACGACAAATTCCACTATTTTGCTATTGGCAAGGATGATAACGCGCCGCTTTCGGCAACGCATATGGAGGGACGCAAAATCAGCCTCAGCACCTTTGACATGAGCAGGGACAGCTTTCAGGTGCTCGACGGCGTGGACCAGCTGGGGCTGCTGCTCATCGCCCGTGCGTATAACGAGGCCAACGGCGTGAAGCCTGCTGTCTATCCGCTGTACAATGCGGGGGCGGGGGCGGCCACGCTGCCGCAGTACAGCGACGCAAGTTTGCAGGACAGCGTGCCGCAGCAAATCATCGCCGCCGGCGCAGTGCAGGCCGCGAGTGCGGAGGACGCTGACCTGGTGCTGGCGCTCAACACGCCTGCAGACGGCGTAGTCAAGGATTCCACCTCCAGCGATAACCAGCCCTTTGCCTCCGCTGCCAACAAAAGCTTTGTCGGCGTAATCAGCCGCCACCTGCAGGCAGGACGCCAAGTAAGCGTAGCAGACATCAGCTATTCCAACGGTGCGGATAACGGCTTTATGGATTTGCTGGCCAAGAGCGTTGATATAGCGCAGCTTGCGGCCTACAACGGCTGGAACACCGCCGATAACGCCGTAGGCTACGCCATAGCGCAGGGGCTTTTTGCCCGCTCCATGGCAGACGATGGTAAAAACAGGCTGCTGCGCCAGCGCCTGATTGACGACTGGTTTTACCAGAGCAATGCCCGTCTCGCCATTTCTGACGAGCTTGAAAAAAACAAGCAGGAGAATTTAAAGTACGACCTGGGCAGTGCCGAACGCGGCATCCTGCAGCAGGCAACGGCAACCTGTCAGGAGCTTGCCAATAAATACAGCATCACCAAGGGCAGCAAATTTACGCTTGCCTTCCCCTGGAAGCGCCTGTTTGAGGTGGACGTGGAGCTGAAAAAATAAGGCTTAAAGATAAACGGAGATGACCGGTGCGGTCATCTCCGTTTTTGCGTGTCTTCTAATTCCTGTGGTTGACCCTTAATCAAACAATGCCGACATCCTGCCATATCCTGTAATATACGCCATTTGTCGGGCTCTGGTCAAAGCAACATACAACAAACATTTTTCAGATGTAATATTTTCGGCAGATGTTACTGGATCGACTGACTCTATTGCATTAGCCAACGGCACTATACCATCATTAGCTGCAGCCACAAAAACATACTGAAACTCCAGGCCTTTAATGCGATGCATCGTTGCCAGCCTTACGCCATCTACATTTCTGTTATCAGATTGCTTGCGACTAATCTTAATGCTTTTAATTTCGTTAGCTGACAACGCAGCTTGGTAATTAGAAAGCAAGCGATTGGTTCTGGTAACAATACAAATATTAGATGTACTTACACCACTGCTTACTAATTTTTTTATTTCAGTAATTATAAAATAGCTTTCCTCATTAGCATCCTTAAATTTTTTGATCTGTGGATATTGTCCATGTGTCAATGACTGGCAATTATCACCAATATCAGTAGATTCATCCAAATCATCAAAGGTAATTCCTTGCAGCAAGCTCATAGCAGCTTTCCTTATTTCTTCTGTAGTTCGGTAATTAATTTTCAGGACACTGCTTCTGCCTCTAACATTGATACCACACCGGGATAATA
>CAVKMV010000074.1:482-8907 GCA_963657675.1 Ruminococcus intestinalis | reverse complement strand
GTATATAACCGTCTGGAAAACACTATTGAGCTGTTTGAGGACGACACCAGCCACGGCTCCAACAAGCTGAAATCCACCACAGGTTCCCTGGATGACCCCAAAATTAAGGAAATGCTGGGCGACGAGCTGTACGAAAATCTGTGCAATGACATCGAGCTTTTGGACATGGCAGGCGATGAGTTTGATATGGCTAAGGTGGACGCAGGCGAGCTCACGCCGATGTTCTTTGGTAGTGCCATGACCAACTTTGGCGTACAGAGCTTTTTGGAGAAATTTTTGGAACTGTCTCCCAAGCCACAGCCAAGAGCGCTGCAGGATGGTACAATAATAGAACCGGAGAATGAAAAATTCTCTGCTTTTGTATTCAAAATCCAGGCCAATATGAATCCTGCCCACCGTGACAGAATATCCTTTATGCGTATCTGCTCGGGTGTGTTTGACAAGGGCATGAGTGTTTACCACAAGCAATCAGGCAAGCTGGTAAAGCTGGCCCAGCCGCAGCAGTTTTTAGCGCAGGAGCGCACGATAGTAGAAAAGGCCTATCCCGGTGACATCATCGGCGTTTTTGACCCCGGCATCTTCGGTATTGGCGATTCTTTGAGCGACAGCAGCCTTAAGCTGCAGTTTGAGGATTTCCCCGTCTTCCCGCCGGAAATTTTTGCCCGCGTGCAGCCTAAGGATTCCCTCAAGCGTAAGCAGTTTGAAAAGGGCATTATCCAGCTGTCGCAGGAGGGTGCTATCCAGGTATTCCGCCAGGAGGGTGTAGGCCTTGAAAGCTACGTTGTCGGCGTTGTCGGTGTGCTGCAGCTGGAGGTTTTGGAATACCGTCTGCTTAACGAATACAGTGCGCAGCTATTGATGAACCAGCTGCCGTATTCCGTGGCACGCTGGGTATATGCCGAGGACAAAAAGCTGATTGATAACATTAAAGGTCTGGATAACGGTATGCTTGTATATGATAAGAAGGACAGACCCGTTATTCTCGTAAGTAACGAATGGTCCCTGAATTGGATTCTGGAACGTAATCCTGGTATACAGTTCCTGACGGTACCTGCTGATGTCGAAAAAATCTAATGGCAATTGCAAATACAAAATAGGAAAAACCTTTACGCTGTCGCAGCAAATTGTGCTTTTGATTTCGCTGGTCGTGTGCATCGCGCTCCTTCCTGCGTCGCTTTTTACGACGCAGAAGGTGGCACGCGTTATCTATGACCGTGTCAGCATCAACGCTGTCAGCATCAACAATATTTTGTGCAATTCGTCCGAAATCAAGGAGAGCCTGATTTCGCAGAGCGTGCACCAGGATGATGCTGTTGACCGCTTTATGGCCGATTATGTTAACGAGGTCGACCATTCGGACGAGGCCGGTGTGGCCATCTATGACCGCGAGCATAACCTGCGTGTGTTGTATAACCCCGGCAGCCTGCCGCAGTTTGAGCAGAGCGCGCGTATGCTAGTTGATAAGTACGCGGGCCGCAGCAAGCTTACCTATAAAGAAAATTATGCCATTCCCAACAAGGCCCTGGGCTTTGTTAAAAACGACAGAAATGAAGTTATCGGCTATGTCGTAACCGGTTATTCTGACGAGATTGTTAATAATTCCACCATGGACGCTGTATTCTTTTTGCTGGCGATGACGCTTTTGGGTCTGATGGTGGGCATCGTTGGCGCTATTTATCTGGCAAGACGCATCAAAGCGGTGCTCTTTGGCTATGAGCCCGAGGAAATCGCGCGTCTGCTGCAGGAGCGCAATATTATCCTCGATTCTGTACGCGAGGGTATTATCAACATCAACGCCAACGGCCGCATTACGCTGGTTAATGTGGAGGCGCACAGCCTGTTGAAGCAGGCAGGCATTACCGACGTGAACGAGCTTTTTGGTAAATCTGCGCGGGAGGTGCTCAAGCGCATTCCGCTGGATGATATTATAAAAGAAGGCAAGACTCTTGTTGATGTGAGTGCCAAGATTGGCAGCACCGTGTTCATTATTACAGCAGTTCCGCTGCTGGAGGAAAAAACAATAATTGGCGCAGTGCTCACCTTCCGCAAAAAATCTGTAGTGGAGGAAATGGCCAACCAGCTCACAGGCTTTAAAAATTATGCCACCGCCCTGCGGGCCCAGACGCATGAGTTTATGAACAAAATGCACGTTATTATGGGTCTGATAGACATGAAGGCCTATGATGAGCTGAAAAATTTTACGCAGGAGATTGCCTATAACAGACAATCCGAGGTATCCTATGTAGTTACCCGCCTGAAGGATATTACCCTGGCAGGCTTTATCCTTGGTAAAATCAGCCGCAGCCGTGAGCTGGATATTGATTTTTCCCTGACGGATGAAAGCGAGCTGCATGGCGAGCTGGATGTGCCCTCTGTGCATGATATCGTGCTGATTGCCGGTAATATTATTGAAAATGCCTTTGACGCGCTGAAGAATTTTGAAGGCGAACGCATCGTCAACCTGTCCATCCTGGATTTTGACCGTGAAATCGTTATCGTGGTCGAGGATTCCGGTCCGGGCATGAGTGAGGAGACACGCCAGCATATCTTCCAGCGTGGCTTTAGCAGCAAGGGGGAAAGCGGCCATGGCTTCGGCCTGTATCTTGTGCAGCAAAGCATCAACAGCCTCAATGGTACAATTACTGTAGAATCGGCACCGGGTGAGGGTGCAACCTTTACCGTAAGGCTGCCGACCAAGAAAGAGGGGGACTAAGATGATTAACGTATTAGTTGTTGAAGATGATCCGATGGTTGCTCAACTGCATGAGCATTATCTTAGCCAGATTAAGGGCTTTCAGCTGTGCGATATCGCCGGCAACGGCGATGCGGCGCTCAAGCTGTTGCGCCAGAATAAGTATGATTTAATTATTCTTGATGTTTTTATGCCGACGATGGACGGACTGCAGCTTTTGGCCAAAATCCGCGAAAACGGTTATGATGTGGACGTCATCATCGTGTCTGCCGCCAATGACAAGGATAAAATTAAGCAGGCACTGCGTCTGGGCGCGGTTGACTATATCATCAAGCCGTTTGAGTTTGAACGCTTTAACCTGGCACTTAATAATTATCTCAAGCGTTATCATATCGTCGAGGATCAGGAGATTATTGAGCAGTCTGCCCTGGATCAGACGATTATGCGGCAGGAGGACCAGGTGGTCGTAAGCCTGCCCAAGGGACTGGATAAAAACACGCTGGCAACGGTGTGGTCATGCATCCAAAGCATTGACGGCATGTTTACCACCGAAGAGGTTGCAGGCATGGTGGGCATCTCGCGTGTGTCCATCCGCAAGTATCTGGAGTTTTTGAAAACGCTGCACCTCCTGAAGCTGGACCTGCACCGTGGCAGCGTTGGCCGTCCTGTGTATAAGTACCTGTGCCTGGATAAGCAGAGCGATGTTTTGAAGGCTTATATCCAGTAAGGCTGCCTTGCTTTACAAATTAATTTGATAGTGTTATACTGAAGTTGTTTTTCAAGCACGTAGGTATGCTAAGAGTTGTGCTGGATGGAAAAATCCGGCACAATTTTTTTATCAGGAAAGGATTTAATGATGATAGAAGCGATCAAGATTTTGGGCGTTCCTGTGCACCCCATGACGATGCAGCAGGCAGTGGATACGCTAGAAGCGAAAATGCTCGCCAAGGAGCAGGCCTTCGTCGTTACTGCCAATGCCGAAATTATTATGATGTGCCAGGAAAACCCTGAATACAACAAAATTATCTGCGAGGATGCGGATTTGGTGCTGCCTGACGGTGCAGGTGCCGTGTGGGCGGGCCGTCACCTGGGCTATAACGTGCCTGAGCGCGTTGCAGGCTTTGACCTGTACTGCAGGCTGCTGGCACTGTCGGCGCAAAAGGGCTACAAGGCGTACTTTTTTGGTGGCAGCCCGGGCGTTGCCGAAGCCGCCAAGGCCAAGGCAGAGGAGCTGTATCCCGGTGTGCAGGTCGTTGGCTGTCACAACGGCTATTTTAAGGACGACGAGGTACCGGGGATTGTTACGGACATCAACGCCAGCGGCGCACAGATGCTGTTTGTGGCGCTGGGAGCACCCAAGCAGGAAAAATGGCTGCTGCAGCACCGCGCTGAGCTGGACGCCAAGATTTTGATGGGCATCGGCGGCAGCTTTGACGTGCTGGCAGGCAAGATGGAGCGTGCACCCAAATGGATGCAGGACGCATCGCTGGAATGGGCCTTCCGTTTGTACAAACAGCCCAGCCGTTTCATGCGTATGCTGGCCCTGCCCAAGTTCGTGCTCAAGGTTATCGCGTCCAAAAAATAACCTTTACGGGCGCTTACTTGTCTTTTTCTTAAAATATGCCAGGAAATTGACAGTTAGAAATAGACAAATATATCCTGCTGTATTATAATTAAGTGATGGAATGGCCTTCCATCACTTTTTGTGTGCCGCTAAAATAGACTGCTTAGTCAGCAGCTGGCAGCACCAAAGCGAATTACGAAGGAATATCCGCAGGAAAGCGAGGCTTTATATGTTTATTGTTAAAGATGGTTACATTTACGTTGGCGTCTGTCTGGTGCTGACTGCTATAGTTTTTTACTTTTTTGGTGCCTACTGGGCCGTTATTCCCTTTGTGCTGGCGCTTTATTTTGCGTATTTTTTCCGCGATTTTCACCGCAGCATGCCCTATGACCCTGATATATTGTATTCGCCTGCCGATGGTACGGTGATGGGTGTGGATGAAATTTTTGATGACGAGTACCTCAACGAGCCAGCCATTAAGCTGACAATTTTCCTTTCCGTCTTCAACGTGCACACCAACCGCGCCCCGCTGGACGGCGAAATTAAATATCAGCGTTACACCTGCGGCCAGTTTGTGCCTGCCTACGAAAAGAACGCTTCCCTGGAAAACGAGCGTCATGCTATCGGTATAGACAATGGCCGGATGCGCTTTTTGGTTATTCAGATTGCAGGCCTTTTAGCCCGCCGCATTGTGTCCTGGGTCAGTGTCGGCCACCAGCTCAAGCAGGGCGAGACCTATGGCATGATTAAGTTTGGCTCCAGCACTGAGCTTGTAGTGCCCAGAAATGTAGAAATTACCGTCAAAAAGGGTGATAAGGTCGTTGGCGGTATCACCGTAGTGGGGAGGGTAAAAAAGCAATGAACTGGCGTCGCCTGATTCCTAACAGCATTAGCTCCATGAGCCTGATTTTTGGTGTGCTGTCGATTTTTAAAACTATCCAGGGAGATTTTTTCTATGCTCCTATTTTTATCGTTATCGCTGTAATTTTTGATTCTATGGACGGCCGTGCTGCCCGCGCCCTGGGCGTTGGCGGCGGCGATTTTGGCAAGGAGATGGATTCCCTGTGCGATATGAGCTCGTTCGGGGTGGCGCCTGCCATTATGATTTATATGTACGGACTGCAGGAGCTGGGCCTTGTAGGCCAGGTGATTGCAGCACTCTTCGCCGTAGGCGGCTGCCTGCGTCTGGCACGCTTCAACTGCAACACCGGCGTAGTACACGGTTATTTTCAGGGCATGCCCATTCCGGCAGGTGCCTGCTTTTTGGCCACCTATGTTTTGAGCGGCTATCAGTTTTCGCCTGCTGTGCTGGCTGTAATCACTCTGGTTGTGGCCTGCATTATGTATAGCGAGGTGAAGTTCCCTGATTTTAAGGGTAAGGGTAATCCTATGTACCGCCTGCCTGTGCTTATTGCCGTGCTTATCGGTGCCTTCATGCTGTACGAGCGTCCTGGTGCCTGGCCCTTCGTGGCAATGTTCACCTACACGGTTGCCGGCATCGTTAACCACGTGTACCGTGCGCTGACGGGAAAAAATAAATAAGCATCACCTGTATAAGGGAAAAAGAGGAGAAGAGGAGTTAGTTGATGAATACGTATTTTGATATAATCATGATACCTTTGCAGTTATTGATTATATTCTTTACGCTATATTACTTCTTTGTTTCTTGGTTCGGCTTGTTCGGCAAGAAAAAAGAGGTTAAGATATATAATGAGACCAAAACCTTTGCGCTCATAGCCTGCGCTCACAATGAGGAGGCTGTTATCGCGCAGCTGGTAAAAAATCTGCAAAAGCTGCATTATAATAATGCTTTATATGATATTTACGTTGTTGCCGATAACTGCGACGACAACACTGCCAAGGTTGCACGTGAGGCCGGCGCTATTGTGTGTGAACGCTTTAGCGAGGACGGCAGGGGCAAGGGCTTCGCGCTGGCGTGGATGTTCGAAAGGCTGTTTAAGCAGGAAAAGCAATATGACGCTGTATGCGTTTTTGATGCCGATAATTTGGTGCACCTGGACTTTTTGCGCGAAATGAACAGCCGTCTGTGCAACGGCGAGCGCATCATTCAGGGCTACATGGATGCCAAAAACCCGACAGATACCTGGGTGAGTGGTGTGTTTGCTATTTCCTTCTGGATCGTCAACCACGTGTGGAGCCTGGCAAAGTATAACATGGGTCTGTCCTGCTGCCTGGGTGGCACCGGCATGTGCTTTGATACCGAGGTGCTCAAGCGTTATGGCTGGCGCGCCACCTGTCTGACGGAGGATATGGAATTCACTATCCAGGCGATGATGGAGGGGATTCCCACAACCTGGGCGCACGATGCTATTATCTACGACGAAAAGCCGCTGACCTTTAAGCAGACCTGGAACCAGCGCAAGCGTTGGTCACAGGGCCATTTTGACGTCGCTGACCGCTATTTGTGGAAGATGATCAAAAAGGCTATCAAGACGCGCAACATCGTCATGCTGGACTGCTCGGTGAACCTCATCCAGCCGTACTTTTTGATGATTTCCACCTTCTTTGTTATCTGCAGTTATATTTATAACTACATTCCCTTTTATACCAACATCCTCTACATGGTCATTCCGTTAGAGGTGTGGACGCTGGTGGGCGTTGGTCAGTACATTTTCCCTGTCGCCGTGCTGTGGAAGATCCGCGCTTCGTTTAAGTCCTGGCTGTACCTGCTTTTGTATCCGCTGTTTATCTACAGCTGGATTCCTATCACCGCGCTTGGCTGGTGGCACCGTCATGACCACGAATGGAGCCACACCCTGCACACCCGCGGCATCAGCTTTGATGATGTAATTGTGCCGGAGGACGCCGTCAACGACGGACCGAAGGAAGTAGTGTTTGCGAAAAAAGAAAAATAACCTTGCTTGGAGGCTGCTGCGCTAGCGTGCGTAGCAGCTTTTTTCGTTAAACTGTAATATGCTTTACAATTTAGCCTAAATATAAAAAATAATAAGAAATTTTCCGCTAAAAGCAGGATAAATCAGTAAATTCAGCGAAATACTAAGCATAACAAATGCCTGATAAAGGGGGATTTAGTATGAAAGAGTACACTGGAGATAAGATTAGAAATGTGGCCATTGTGGGTCATGGTGGAGCAGGAACCACGTCTGTTACCGAAGCCCTGCTGTATCGTAGCGGAGCAATCAGCAGAATGTGCAAGGTTGAGGACGGTGCTACCACCACTGACTATGAGCCCGAGGAAATCAAGCGCAAGGTCTCCGTTAATGCAACCCTGGCGCCTGTAGAATGGCGTGACACCAAGATTAACTTTATCGATACTCCCGGCTTTGCTGACTTTGTTGCCGAGGTCAAGGGAGCCTTCCGCGCTGTGGACAGCGCTTTAATCGTTGTTTGCGCCACCAGCGGTGTGCAGGTTGGTACCGAGCAGTGCTGGAAGCTGGCTGAGGAGGCTGGTCTGCCGCGTATCATCTTCGTCAATAAGATGGATCGTGAAAACGCTGATTTTGACAGCATCCTTGATAACCTGCGCGGTAAGTTTGGCAAGCACGTGCTGCCGCTGCAGCTGCCGCTCGGCAAGGAGGATAGCTTTGAGGGCATTATCGACCTGTACAAGATGAAGGCCTATCGTGCCAACGGCAACGGCTCGGATGAGATAGAAATCCCGGACGAGTACAAGGAAGCCGCCGCAGCCGCCCACGAAAAAATGGTGGAGGCAGCAGTTGAGGCTGACGATGACTGCATGATGCGCTATCTTGATGGTGAAACCATCAGCGATGAGGAGATCATGAAGTGCCTGATTAAGGGCATCCGCCAGGCTATCATCTATCCGATGCTGTGCGGCAGTGCCTACAAGAATATCGGTCTTGGCCGTCTGATGAACGCTATTATTGACTTTACTTATCCGGCGATTTTGAACGACTATATCGTTATGGATAAGGAAACAGGTGAAGAGGAAATCCGTGATGCCAATGCGCCTATGGCAGCTTTGGTCTTCAAAACTACGTCTGATCCCTTTGTTGGCCGCCTGACTTATTTCCGTGTATTCTCCGGCTCTATCAAGGCCGACAGCACCGTTTACAATTCGCGCCGTGAGGAAGAGGAGCGTATTGGTAATATCTTTACGATGCGCGGCAAAACCCAGATCCCCATGAAGCAGGTAACTGCAGGCGATATCGGTGTTGTTGCCAAGC
>CAVKMV010000074.1:0-472 GCA_963657675.1 Ruminococcus intestinalis | reverse complement strand
GCGATACGCTGTGCGACAAAAATTCCGAGGTGGAGTTCCCACCTGTTGAATTCCCGCTGCCGATGTATACCAGGGCAATTTATCCTAAGAAAAAGGGCGACGAGGACAAGATTATGTCCGCCTTGAACCGCCTGATGGACGAAGACCCGACGATTATCGTGACTAAGAACGCTGTCACCAAGGAAACCCTGATTAGCGGTATGGGCGATCAGCATATCGAAATCATCATGGAGCGTATGCAGCGCAAATTTGGCGTGGAGGCCGTGCTCAAGGCACCTATTATTGAATATCGTGAAACTATCCGCGGCAGTGCTGAAGTAGAGGGTAAACATAAAAAGCAATCCGGTGGCCATGGCCAGTATGGTCATGTAGTCATCAAGATGGAGCCTCTGCCTCCTGGAAGCGGCTTTGAGTTTGTTGATAAAATTTTTGGCGGCGGTGTCCAACGCCAATACATCCCTGCTGTCGAAAA
>CAVKMV010000073.1:0-9068 GCA_963657675.1 Ruminococcus intestinalis | reverse complement strand
TATATTACCCCTCCTTAAGGAAACATATATGCTGTATTATGACATCTGTTCACGTTGCAAACAAATGGAAAGACACACTTCCCTACCATAATTATAGCATTAACCTATAGCTGCAACAAGAAAAACATTAACATTTTACATTTGTATACAATATATCCGTAAGCTCCCTATCCTGCTGTTTACAAAGACAAAAGGCAGGGCCATGCGGACCTGCCTTGTCGGAGTCGGTATAAATTTTTGTGGATAAAATACGCGCTCTTAATACCCAGCCGTCAGGCTCTGCTGCAGCTCAGTCAACGCCTCCAGCGCGCGGGCGGCGATTTGGGCGTTCTTTTCCCTTTTCTTGCGGATACGTACTGCCAACGGCGGAATCAGGCCAAAGTTAACGTTCATAGGCTGGAAGCCTTCTACCGCAGGGTTGCTGATATAATTGGCCAGCGCCCCATGCGCCGTCTCGGCGGGGAAATCCACCGCAGGCATTCCCAGCACTGCCCTTGCTGCCGCCAGGCCTGCCATCAGTCCGGAGGCTGCCGATTCCACGTAGCCCTCCACACCCGTCATCTGGCCGGCAAAGTAAAAGCGTGGGTTGGCACGCAGGCAGAAATGCTTATCCAAAAGCCTTGGCGAATTCAGATAGGTGTTCTTGTGCATCACGCCAAAGCGCACAAATTCCGCCTTTTCCAGGCCTGGAATCATACCAAACACACGGCGCTGCTCCGGCCATTTCAGGTGCGTCTGAAAGCCCACGATGTTGTAGAGCGAGGCAACGGCGTTGTCCTGGCGCAGCTGCACCACGGCATAGGCCTCCCTGCCATTACGCGGGTCGATGAGGCCTACAGGCTTGAGCGGACCGAAGCGCATGGTGTCCTCACCGCGCAGGGCCATCTCCTCAATCGGCATGCAGGCTTCAAAAACGTCATGCTCAAAATCCTTCACAGGAGCGCTTTCAGCAGTACACAGCGCCTGCCAGAAGGCTACATATTCTTCCTTAGTGTAAAAGGGGCAGTTGAGATAATCCGCACCACCCTTATCGTAGCGCGAAGCACGGTACACCTTATCGTAATCCAGCGAATCGGCGGTGACGATGGGTGCTGCCGCGTCAAAAAAGTGCAGATAATCTGCATCGATCAATTTTTGGATATCCTGCGAAAGTGCCTCCGAGGTCAGCGGACCACTGGCGACGACTACAGTCCCCTCCAGGCTCTGCAGGTCTGTCACCTCCTCGTGCACAACAGTTACCAGCGGATTAGCCTTTACTGCCACAGTTACAGCAGCGGCAAAGCCATCCCTGTCCACCGCCAGGGCGCCGCCTGCAGGCACCTGGTGCTTATCCGCCTGCTCCATGATGAGCGAGCCTAAGCGGCGCATTTCCTCCTTCAATAGACCTACGGCGTTTTCTATATTGCCGGCGCGCAGTGAATTGCTGCACACCAGCTCGGCAAAGTAGGCCGTCTTGTGCGCCTCGTCGCTTTTAAGCGGACGCATTTCGTGCAGGATTACAGGAATACCATGGCGCGTCAGCTGGGTTACGGCCTCACAGCCTGCCAGCCCTGCACCGATTACATGTACCGGGGATATCGTCATTTAGCCTTACTGCCTTTCTTAGTCGTAGTTTTGGTTGTGGTGGCCGCAGCCTTGGCAGCTGCGGTCTTGCGCACGGGGCGCGCCTTGCTGCAGTCAGGGTTGCTGCAGAATTTGCGTCTGCTGCCGTTGCGTTCAATGTGCTCCACCAGCATCTGGCCGCATTCGGGACACTTTTCAGCCAAAGGCTTATCCCAGGAGGTGTAATCACAGTCAGGATAGCGTTCACAGCCGTAAAAAATCTTGCCCGTCTTACTTTTGCGTTCAATCAGCTCGCCGCCGCACTTGGGGCATTGGACGCCGATCTTATTGACGATAGGCTTGGTGTTGCGGCAGTCCGGAAAGCCCGGGCAGGCCAAAAACTTGCCAAAGCGTCCCTCGCGGACAACCATCAGCTTGCCGCATTTGTCGCAGGGCACGTCCGATACCTCCAGCGGTATATCCACCACGGGTATTTTTACATTGGCATCATCCAATTCCTTTTTAAAGGGAACATAAAAATCGTGCAGGACCTCGTCCTTGGTGTGCTTATGCTCTGCCACCTCATCCAGCCGTTCCTCCATCTGCGCGGTGAAGGGAATGTTGATGAGATCCTTAAAATATTCCGTCAGCATGTCCACCGTCATAATGCCAAGCTCAGTCACCAAAAGCTTTTTGCCCTCCTTAACCACGTAACCGCGGGTGATGAGCGTCACGATGGTGGGTGCATAGGTGCTGGGGCGGCCAATGCCCTTTTCCTCCAGCTCCTTAATGAGCGTTGCTTCGGTGAAGTGTGCCGGTGGCTCAGTAAAGTGCTGCTCCGCAGGCATCAGCTTATACAGCACCAGCTTGGTGCCCTTTTCTACAAGCGGCACCTTGGTATCCTTTTCGTCATCGCCGTACTTTTTGGCCAGCAGCAAATAGCCGGGGAATTTCAGCTCAGAGCCGGTTGCGGTCAACGTGTAGTCATCTGCCTCGATGGTCAAAGTGGTGCTGTCGTATATAGCATCAGCCATCTGGCTGGCAACAACGCGGTTCCAGATGAGCGTGTACAGCTTCAGCTGGTCACCCGTAAGATGCTGCATCACATCCGCAGGAGTGCGCATAACGCTGGTCGGGCGAATCGCCTCATGTGCGTCCTGGGCATTCTTTTTGGTGCTGTAATGGTTTTCCTTGGCAGGACAATATTCACTGCCCATATTATTTTTGATATAATCACGGATTTCGGCAATGGCGACCTCGGCCAGGCGCACGGAGTCGGTTCTCATGTAGGTGATGAGGCCGACGGAGGCCTTGCCCAGCGATACGCCCTCATACAGCTGCTGCGCCAGCATCATTGTCTTTTTGGCACTGAAATTGAGCTTTCTATTAGCCTCCTGCTGCAGGGTGGACGTGGTGAACGGGGGCAGCGGACGACGCTTACGCTCCTTTTTTACGGCATCGCTCACAACATAATCTGCCTTGGATAGCACTGCCTCTGCCGCCCTCGCTTCGGCTTCGTTGTGCAGCTCCAGCTTTTTGCCCTTATATTTGGCTACCTTGGCTTCAAACATCGGCTCCTTGGGCGCAGGGCGCAGCTTGGCGGTCAGCGTCCAATATTCTACAGGCTCAAACTCCTCTATCTCGCGGTCACGGTCTGCCACGATTTTGGTAGCGACTGACTGCACACGGCCGGCACTGAGACCCTTGCGGATTTTGCGCCACAACAGCGGGCTCAGCTGATAGCCGACGATGCGGTCCAAAATGCGCCTGGCCTGCTGCGCATCCACCATATCCATATCAATGGAGCGTGGATGCTTGATGGCGTCAGCCACTGCAGCCTTGGTAATCTCGTGAAACTCTATGCGGCAGGTGCTGGCAGGATCAATGCCCAAAATATAAGCCAAGTGCCAGCTGATAGCCTCACCCTCGCGGTCAGGGTCAGTTGCCAGATAGACCTTATCAGCCTTTTTGGCCTCGGTCTTCAGTGCTTTGATTAAATCACCCTTGCCGCGGATGTTAATATACTTGGGTTCAAAAACATCAGCATTATTTTCGTCCGGCAAAAAGGTGACACCCAGCGTGCTTTTGGGCAGGTCACGCAAATGTCCCATAGATGCCTTAACAGTATAGTTTTTACCTAAAAATTTTTCAATCGTCTTGGATTTCGTGGGTGATTCCACGATAACCAGATTCTTAGTCATTAAAGCTCCCCCTACTTACGGTAGTATCTTTGTGCCTGATCAGTAGCGACAAGGCCTGCCACCTGCAGGTCCAGCAGTTCCATGCTCACATCGGCAAAGCTGGCACCGCTCTGCTCCGTGAGCTGCTCTAAGGGCTGCGCCCCTGCCACCAGCAGTGCCAAAAGCTTCGCTCCCAGCTCCGTCGTCTGCACCGGCGGCGCTGCAGGCGCAGGCTCTGCCACGCCATCACTGTCATCAGCACAATTAAATATACTTGGCTGCATAATGCGACGGTTCATCGCCAGCAGCCAGCTCTGTTTATCCTCCAGCACGTCCTTGGGCGTATCCACCAGCTTTGCTCCTGTACGGATAAGCTCATGGCAGCCAATGCTGGTCAAATCAAATATATTCCCGGGGACGCAGTACACCTCACGTCCCTCGTCTGCCGCAATATTGGCCGTAATCACCGCACCGCTCCTCTGTCCTGCCTCGGCCACCAGCACCGCCTGCGACAAACCCACGATAATGCGGTTGCGCGCAGGAAAATTGGCCGGCAGCGGCTGCACTCCCGGCGGATATTCCGTAACAACGGCGCCGCGCTTGGCGATGCGTGCGAAAAGGCGTGCGTTTTCGGCCGGATAGCACACGTCCGGGCCGCAGCCCAAAACCGCCACCGTCACGCCGCCGGCCTGCAGGCAGGCCTCGTGTGCCGCTGTGTCGATACCGCGCGCCCCGCCGCTGATGACGGGTATGCCCTCACGCGCCATGGCTGTGGCAAAATAGCCTGCGGCCTTCACGCCATAGCCCGTGCAGCGTCTGGAGCCGACGATAGCCAAAGCGTAATCCGCCTTTGGCAGTGTGCCCTTAACATAAAGCACCAGCGGTGCGTCACTGGTCTGGCGCAGACACCGGGGATACGCAGCGTCAAAGCGGGTTAAAAGGCTGATGCCCTCCTGGCGGCAGAAGTAGTTGATTTTTTGCGGCAGGGCCGCGTCACGTGTAGCTATGAACTTAGTAATAGCGGCCTCCTGGCAGATGCCGGTAGCGGCAAGCGCCTTAGCATCCGCCTCAAACACGGCGCGCGCACTGCCAAGCCTTTTGATGAGCGCGGGTATTTTGCTGCGCCCCAGCCCCGGGACGACGGCACATATTGCTGCAAGATATAGGCTGTCCATAAAGATGCTCCTCCTGTTTTACTTACATGATTATGCAGTCAGAGCGGAACTTCATGCCACAGCCTTCATAATATGCGATTTTCCTACATTATAATTACTAATACCCCATTGGTCAAGCAAATTAATTTATACAGCACAAAAAATATCTGCAGGCCGGCAGAGAGGACGCCTGCAGATACAGCATTGCGGATTATTTTTTTATTTTTTGCAGGATATAGTCTGCAATCTGCTGCGCCGCCAGCGGATGTGCGTGCTGCGTGCGCAGACTGCTCAGCTGTACATTTTCACTGCTGCCCTGGATGTAGGCAGTCAGCTCGTCCAGGGAGCGTGCAACAAAGGCACCGCAGTGCTCCTGCAAAAAGGCGGCGTTGCCCTCCTCCTGCCCGGGCAGGGGTTTATAAATCACTAAAGCCAAATCCGCCGCCAGCACCTCGGCCGATGTCAGACCGCCGGCCTTGGTGATGATGAGGTCCGCTCCTGCCATCAGCTGCGGCACGTCCTCGCGGAAGCCATAAATTTCAATGCTATCACCGCCATAAACACTCAGGCGCTGCGCCAGCTCCTCGTTGTGACCTGTCACCGCAATCAGACGCAGCCTTGCGATATGCGCCCTTTGCAAAGCCTTGATAATGTCCTCCATCGGCAATAGGCCCTCGCCCCCGCCCATGAGCAGGCAGACGCGTTCGTCAGCCTCCCAGCCAAAGCGCCTGCGACAGGCAGCCTTGTTGTGGTGCAAAAACTGCTGGCGCACCGGGATGCCAAAGGCACACACCTCAGCCGTCGTCTGCAGCTTGTCGCGCAGCAGCTCGTCCGCGATAAAATAGGTGTCTACGCCATCGCACACCCACCAGCGGTGGATGGTAAAATCGGTCACCACAGCCCCCAGCCACAGCCCTGGCTGCTGCGCCTTGTAATAGCGCACAATGCCTGCTGGCGTAGCGTGTGTGGCCACCACGGCGTCAGGGTGCACGCTGCGCAGGTAGCTGCCGCCAAGATAGGCCAAAAGCCTGTTGAGCAGACCGCGCAGCCACAGCGAGCCGTCCTTTTGGTTGCCCCAACTATAGGCCAGCCTGTACAGCCAGGGGCAGCACTTTAGGATCCACAAATAGGTGTGCAGGAAGGCACTACCCAAAAAGTGCGGAAAGAAGTCAAAAACGCTGCCATGCACTACCTGCACGTCGTCACGCCCTGTCAGCACCTGCTCTATCGCTTCGGCTGCCAGCTTGTGTCCCGACCCAATAGGGGCCGAAAGCAGCAGCACTGTATATTTTTTCTTTGCGTCACGCATAATAATCACCGTCTAAAGTTAAAGTTAAAGGCATATGAAAATAAGATTTTTTTGTAAAACGCTTGCTATGATAGCGTTTCTATTGTATCATATTTTTAACTACATTCAATAGTTAATGTTCTTATGCAAGCAAAAAACATAAGAAAATTTGGGAGGATTACACACATGACTAACAGAAGACCTGTTGAAAGCTTTAGCTTTCCTGTCGAAAAAATCAAAGCCGGTTACTATACAGACGCCTATTTTTTGCGTTCTGAGGAAATATTAAATGGCGATAACTATCACCCGCGCGTACTGATGCAGGTTTTTGCCCGCGACCACGTCATTGTCTGCGGCACCGATGAGGTCATCGCGCTGATTAAGCAGTGCGCCTTTCATCCCGAAGATATCGTTATCCACTCCCTGCACGATGGTGACGAGGTGGATGAATGGGAAACCGTCATGACGATTGAGGGCGACTATGCTGATTTTGCCCACCTGGAAACCCTGTACCTGGGCATTTTGGCACGCCAAAGCCGCATCGCCACCAACGTGCGCAACGTTGTAAAGGCCGCCAAGGGCAAGCCTGTGCTCTTCTTCCCTGCCCGCTACGACCTATACCAAACCCAGGAGGCCGACGGCTACGCAGCCTTAGTAGGCGGCATCCACGGCTTTTCTACTGATGCCAACGCCCTGGCTGCCGGCGGCAGAGGCCTGGGCACTATCCCCCATGCCCTGATTGCGTCCTATAAGGGTGATACCGTAGCAGCAACTGCTGCTTTTGATAAATATGTTGACCCTGCCATCGCCCGCATCGCGCTGGTGGACTTTGACAACGACTGCGTCAATACCTCACTGGCCGTTGCCCGCAAGCTGGGCAAAAAGCTGGCCGGCGTGCGTCTGGATACCTCCGGCAGCATGGTGGATAAAAGCCTGTGGACCCAGATTGGCACCTTTAAGCCGACAGGCGTGTGCAAGGAGCTGGTGTGCAACGTGCGCCGCGCCCTGGATGCTGAAGGCTTCAACCATGTCAAGATCATCGTATCGGGTGGCTTTGACGCCGCACGTGTGGCAGCCTTTGAGGAAATGGGCGTGCCTGTAGACACCTACGCCGTAGGCTCATCCTTCTTTGACGGCAATATCAACTTCACCGCCGACATCGTCAAGGTGGACGGCGTTGACTGCGCCAAGGCTGGCCGCAGATATAACCCCAACCCCAAAATGGAGCTTGTAAAATAAACCGCAACAACGAGGTTGCAGTGCGCCAGGCGTGCTGCAGCCTTTTTTACTGGGAGGAAGCTATGTCACTAAACACTACACCCGCTGCCGAGCGCATACATATCGGCATTTTCGGCAAGCGTAATGCAGGCAAATCCAGCCTCATCAACGCTATCACCAGCCAGAACCTGGCCATTGTCAGCGCGCAAAAGGGCACTACCACCGACCCCGTCTATAAGGCTATGGAGCTTTTGCCCCTAGGTCCTGTTATGATTATTGATACCCCCGGCCTTGATGACGAGGGCGAGCTGGGGCAGCTGCGCATTCAAAAGGCACAGCAGGTCCTTGCCAAGTGCGACATCGCGCTGCTGGTGGTGGATGCCGGCGTGGGACTGACGGACGAGGACAAACGCCTGTGGCAGCAGATAGAGCAAAGAAGCCTGCCTGCCATCCTCGTGCTCAACAAGGCTGATACCCTGGAGGAAATGCAGCAGGCGCTTGTCACATTAGATGCAATGAAGCTGACGAAGAACTGCTTTGTCGTCAGCACGCAGACGGGACGCAATATCCACGAGCTAAAGGAGGCCATCGCCGCACTGCGCCCCAAAGAGGTGGAGCGTCAGCTTTTGGGCGATTTAATTGATCCCTGCGACACCGTCGTGCTTGTCACCCCCATCGACAGCGCCGCCCCCAAGGGCAGGCTCATCCTGCCGCAGCAGCAGGTGCTGCGTAACGTGCTGGATAACAAGGGAATCGCCGTAGTGGTGCAGGAAAGCGAGCTGGCCATGGCGCTGGCACGTCTGGCAGTGCCGCCGCGCCTGGTGGTGACCGACAGCCAGGCCTTTGCTGCCGTCAGCACCATCGTGCCACCTAGCGTCCCCCTCACCTCCTTTTCTATCCTCATGGCACGCTACAAGGGCAGCCTGGCAGACGCAGTTAATGCGGTACGCACGCTGGATACAATAACCGATGAAGACACCATCCTCATCAGCGAGGGCTGCACCCATCACCGCCAGTGCCAGGACATTGGCACGGTGAAGCTGCCTGCATGGATAAGGGCATACACCAAGGCCAATCCCAAGTTTGTCTTTACCAGTGGCACTGAATTTCCAGCTGACCTAAGTAGTTACAAACTGGTGGTGCACTGCGGCGCATGCATGCTCAACGAGCGCGAGGTGCTGCACCGCAACGCACGTGCTAAGGAGCAGGACGTACCCATGACTAATTATGGCATCGCCATCGCCTACATGAATGGCATTCTGCGCCGCACGGTGGCGCCGCTACCAGAGGTAGCCAAGCTGCTGGAATAAAGTAAAAAGCAATGCACGGTTGTAACGCTGTGCATTGCTTTTTTGATTGGCAGGTTGGAAAATGGTTTTACAAAGCTAAAATTCCTACTATTTTGCTGAGCACGGCGGCACCGCTACCAAAGCTCTTTGCAGGTTCGCCACGAGCATTGCGATTTTCCCTATTAACCGCGCACGCTGCTCCGGCAGCTTGATGCCTGACCTTGGCGCATCATCAGCAGCTGCTATAGCCGCAATCTGACAGCTAAAATTTTTGTATATATCATCCAAGGTTGACCCATCTAAATACAGAGGCAGTTCCCTTGCTGCAAGCCAGGGAGTGCGGCTATAGCAGGCGGTTTTGCAGGCGGATGCTATACCCTTAGCCCCTAGCACCACC
>CAVKMV010000072.1:0-9612 GCA_963657675.1 Ruminococcus intestinalis | reverse complement strand
GCGCTGAAGAAGCTGCAGGGAGAGCTGAAGCTGCAGGGGTGATGGCCTTTTGGCGTGATAGAAAAATAAAATAAGCAGTATCTGGCGCGGCGGCTGCGCTTTGTGTAGCTGCAGACAAGCAGAATACTGTAAAGCGAAGAGTAATAAAAACGCCTGGCACCATTTAACTGGTACCAGGCGCTTAATATATGCTCTTATTTAGCCTTGTTTAAATTTCTGTATTTAGTTACGAAGACGGCGATGCGAGCAAGCGCCTTGTGCAGCACCTCCTCGCTGTAGGCATAGGAGCAGCGGATGTAGCCCTCTCCGCCTGCGCCGAAGATGTTGCCGGGGATAACCAGCACCTCCTGCTCCTCCAGCAGCTTTTCAACAAATTCCATACTGCTGAGGCCTGTTTCCTTGATGCAGGGGAACACGTGGAACGCACCCTCGGGCTCGTAGAGCGCAAGGCCCATCTTCTTGAAGCCGTCAATCATAATCTGACGGCGGCGGCTGTATTCGGCCACCATGTTGTCAACATCCTGCTGGCAATACTTGAGGGCGGCAATGGCACCGTATTGCGCGGTAACGTTAGGGCAGAGCACAACATATTGATGCAGGATATTCATGGCGTTGATGATGGCGGCAGGAGCCATGATGTAGCCAAGGCGCAGGCCGGTCATAGCGTAGGCCTTGGAGAAGCCATTGAAGACGATGGTGCGGTCGCGGAATTCGGGGAAGGAGGTGAACATAACGTGCTTTTTGCCACCGTAGGTGAGGTGTGCGTAAAGCTCATCGCTGATGATGATGAGGTCGTGCTTGGTGGCCCAGTCGCCAATAGCCTTAATCTGCGCCTTGCTCATGATAGCGCCCGTGGGGTTATTGGGATAACCCAGCATGATGGCCTTGGTCTTGGGCGTTACAGCCTTTTCCAAATCCTCGATGGTGGGGACGAAGCCGTTTTCCTGGAAGGTTTCGACTGAAACGGGTTTGCCGCCTGCCAAAACGACGCAGGCCTTATTGGCAACGTAGCAGGGCTCGGGCAGGATGATTTCGTCACCCGGGTGCATGATGGTGGTGATGGTGGTGTACAGCGCCTCGCTGACGCCAACGGTAACCATGATTTCGTCGGCAGGGTTATATCTTACACCGTAGTTTTTGTAGATATCGTCGCTGATGGCCTGGCGCAGCTCCAAAAGGCCCAGCGTGGGGGTGTAGCAGCTTTTGCCTTCACTGATGCTCACAACCTCGGCATCCTTTACGGCCTGCGGAATATCAAAATCAGGCTCGCCTACGCTCAGCGGCACGATGTTGGGGTTGGCTGCGGTGATATCCAAAAATTTGGCCAGGCCGGAGGGCGGCAGGGCCTTGATAAACGGAGATACAGCAGCATCAAAATTATATGACATAATAAATTCCACCTTTCATAAACAGCTTGTCGATAAAGCACCATTGAAGAAGCTGATACTTTTTCCACAATCTCTGATAAAGTACTATACTAATGTAGCAGACTTTTACCTGGACTGCAATAGCTTGGGGCATGTATACATTATTGGCGCCTGAAGCAGCTTTATTTTGTACAAAATTTTACAGCTGGGGGGCTTCATAGGCCCTGCTGCCACTTGCAAGCGGCGCAGGCAGATGTTATAATAGAAATAGCCAGAATAAGTGTGACTTGTGAAAGAGTGGGTTAACAGCCCGCTCTTTCGGCTTATTATGATGTATGTGGCAAATAAACGGCATACAAATCTAAAACTAAATATGGAGGTGGAAATGATGCAGGCAAAGGAAGTTGAAGCACTGATCACTGCGATGGTGGAGCCGCTTTTGCAGGACACCGGCATTACGTTGGTGGATGTGGAGTATGTGCGCGAAAAGGACTGGTACCTACGGATTTTTCTCGACAAGCCTGGCGGAGTGGAAATTGACGACTGCCAGATGGTCAGCGAAAGGCTGACAGAGGTGCTGGACGCCAAGGACCCGATTCCTGACAAGTATTTTTTAGAGGTTTCATCCCCCGGTATTGACCGTCCTCTGAAAAAGGATAAGGATTTTGAGGCTGCCTATGGCACCAAGGTGGATATTATGTTTTTTGCTCCCTGGGAGGGGTTCAAGAGCCTGACGGCTGTTTTGGTTGGCCACGACGACGAAGCGGTGCAGGTGAGAAAGATTATCAAGGGCAAGGAATTTAAGACCCCGGACCGCATTGAGCGTAAATTGATTGCGACTATCAGACCGCATATAGACTTTTAATTGATATAACAGGAGGCTTATTAAGTGAACTTAGATTTTATTTCGGCAATCCAGGAATTGGGAAAGGAAAAGGGCATCGATCCCGAGCTTTTGTTCCAGGCTGTTGAAGAGGCTTTATGTGCTGCCTATAAAAAAACAGGCAGCTCTGCGCAAAATGTGCGTGTAGATTTGAATAAGGAAACAGGCGAGCTGCACGTTTACGCACAGCGTATGATCGTGGAGGGCGAAAGCGTGGACGAGGGCGAAATATCCCTGGAGGAGGCGCAGGCCATCAATCCCAATTACATGGTCGGCGATTTTGTCGAGGTGGAGGTTACTCCCAAAAACTTTGGCCGCATTGCTACGCAAAACGCCAAGCAGGTGGTGGTGCAGCGCATCCGTGAAGCAGAGCGCGACCAGGTGTATGGCCGCTTCCAAAGCCGCGCCAACGACATCGTTACCGGTATTATCGAGCGCATGGAAAATAAGAATGTGTATATCGATCTGGGCAAGGTGGAGGCCGTGCTGACCTCCAACGAACAAATCCCCGGCGAAATTTATCAATACCATGAGCGCTTAAAGACCTATATCGTTGAGGTTAAGCGCACCAACAAGGGAACGCAGATTATGGTTTCGCGCACGCATCCGGGCCTGCTGAAGCGCCTGTTTGAGCTGGAGGTCCCCGAAATCCATGATGGTGTGGTAGAAATTAAATCAGTTGCCCGTGAGCCCGGTATGCGCTCCAAGATTTCGGTTTATACTGCTGACAGCAACGTGGACCCTGTCGGGGCCTGCGTGGGTCACAAGGGCATGCGCGTGCAGGCCATTGTCAACGAGCTGCGCGGCGAAAAAATTGATATTGTCAAATACAGTGAGGACCCTGCGCAATATGTGGCCAACGCCCTGAGCCCGGCCAAGGTTGTGAGAACGACGATTAGCGAGGGCGAAAAGATTTGCCGCGTCGTTGTTCCTGACTACCAGCTTTCGCTGGCCATTGGCAAGGAGGGCCAAAATGCCCGCCTTGCTGCTAAGCTGACCGGCTGGAAGATTGACATCAAGAGCGAAACCCAGGCTGCCAATGCGGCTGCCGAGGAAGCTGCGCAGGAAGAAGCGCAAGAGCAGGAATAATGATGAAGGTTAAAAAAGTACCGCAGCGCAAATGTGTGGGCTGCAATGAAATGAAGGATAAAAAGGCGTTGCTGCGCATTGTGCGCTCGCCTGAGGGTGAAATCAGCCTGGACCTTACAGGCAAAAAGAACGGCCGTGGTGCCTATGTCTGCCCCGATGCGGCCTGCATTACCAAGGCCGTGAAGGAAAAGCGCCTGGAGCGCGCCCTGGAAAAGCCCATCAGCGAGGATGTGTACAAGCAGCTGCTGGAGGATTTTGAGCATGGCAGGCAATAACGTGGCCTTTGCCCTGGGAATGGCGCAGAAGGCAGGTAAAACCGCCTCCGGTGATTTATCGGTGCGCGGTGCGCTGAAAAACGGCAAGGCCAAGGTGCTGGTGCTGGCGACGGACGCGGCGCCCAATTCCAAAAAGGATATGTACTTTTTGGCAGAGCTGGCAGGTGTGCCGGTCGTGGAGCTGTTGACGCGTGACGAGCTGGGATACGCCATAGGCAAGGCCAAAAGGACGGCAGTGGCGGTTACTGATGTTAACTTTGCCAACATGCTGCTAAAAAAATAATTCTCCCTATAACAGGACGGTGCGTTGGCACTGCCTGCTCCTTAGAATCTGGTCTGGAGGTGGATGAATGGGTAGTAAAAGGATATACGAGGTTGCCAAGGATTATGGCAAACCGGTTAACGAGGTCATAGACCTGTTAAAGAAGAATAATATTAATAAGACTAATTTTAATGCTGCTGATGACGCCGTTATGTCTGTTATCCGCAAAGCGTACGATAAAAAGCCTGAGCCGCCCAAGCCGGCGAAGGTAGAAAAGCACGATGTAAATAAACAGGCTGCTCATGCAGTTAAGCAGGACGCACCTAAACAAAACGATAATAAGAATAACGGACAGAGGAATATGCAGCAAAATAGACAAAACCAAACTAACCAACGCAATAATAACAACAACGCACAGGGCGGTGGCGCAGGCAACCGCAATAACGGCGGCCGTGATGGCGGCAGACCGCAAAACCGCAATAACAACAACGCGCAGGGCGCAGGCCGTGATAACCGCAATAATAGCGGCCAGGGCGGCAGCAGACCGCAAAACCGCAATAACAATGCGCAGGGTGGCGCAGGCAACCGCAGCAATGGCGGTCGCAGCGGCGCACAGCGCACAGGCGGCATCTTTGTAGGTCCCAAGTCGCAGGGCGGCCAGGGCATGCATGGCGAAAGCCGTGCGCAGCAGGGCGCAGGCCGCAGTGACAACCGTGCAGGCGGCCGCAGCGAGGGCGGCAGCCGTGATAACAGAAGTGGCGGCCGCAACGCCGGCAAGAGCCGCAAGGACACCAACAAGCCGCAGATTAAGGGTAGCTACGCTACACGCGAAAGCCGTCCTAACCGTAGCGCCGGCCATCAGATGCCTGTTAACAGAAACGGCAAAAAGCCGCTCAACACGCCCAAGGCAGCACCGGCCGAGGTTGTACGTCCCACCTATGTGGAGGTTGGCGAATCCATCAACGTGCAGGAATTTTCCAAGCTGATCAAGCGCGAGGTTAACGAGGTTATCAAGGCGCTGTTCATGCTGGGTATGATGGTCACCATCAACCAGGATATCGACTTTGATACTGCCCAGCTGATTGGCGATAACTTTGGTGTAGAGGTGGGCCAAAAGGCTCCAGAAGAGGACCCGACGGAAATCCCCGAGGTGGATGATCCTGAGGAAAAACGCCTGCCGCGTCCGCCTGTAATCACTGTTATGGGTCACGTTGACCACGGCAAAACGTCCCTTTTGGACGCTATCCGCAAAACCAACGTCACTGCCCGCGAGGCCGGCGGCATTACCCAGCACATCGGTGCTTATAAGGTAAACTACCAGGGCAAGCAGATTGTCTTTTTGGATACACCGGGCCATGAGGCCTTCACCGCGATGCGTGCGCGTGGCGCGCAGGTTACTGACGTGGCCATTTTGGTCGTAGCAGCAGATGACGGCGTAATGCCGCAGACCATCGAGGCTATTAACCATGCCAAGGCTGCCAAGGTGCCCATCATCGTGGCCATCAACAAGATGGACCGTCCGGGAGCTAACCCCGACCATGTAAAGCAGCAGCTGGCTGAGCACGAGCTGATTCCTGAGGACTGGGGCGGCGACACCATTATGGTCCCTGTTTCCGCACACCAAAAAACCGGCATCACCGACCTGTTGGAGATGATCCTCTTGGTTGCTGAGATGCAGGAGCTGAAGGCTAATCCCGCACTGCCTGCACATGGCACCATCATCGAGGCACAGCTGGACAAGGGCCGTGGCCCTGTTGCCACCGTTCTGGTGCAGCGTGGTACGCTGCATGTAGGCGACACCATCATCGCAGGCACCTGCTACGGCAAGGTGCGCGCTATGGTCAACGACCGTGGTGAAAAGGTCAAGAAGGCGCTGCCCTCTACCCCTGTAGAGGTGCTGGGCTTAAACGACGTGCCGCAGGCCGGCGATATTTTGGACAGCACGGACGAAAAGATCGCCCGCAGCGTTGCCGAAAAGCGCATTGCTAAGAAGAAGGAAGAGGAAATCAAGCTCAACTCTAAGGTGTCGTTGGATGATTTGTTCCAGCGCATCAAGGAGGGCGAAATCAAGGAGCTGGATATCGTTGTCAAGGCCGACGTTCAAGGCACCATCGAGGCTTTGAAGGCATCGCTGGAGAAGATTAAAAACGATGAGGTTAAGGTTGCTGTCGTGCATGCAGGCGTAGGCGCTATCACAGAATCCGACGTTATGCTGGCATCTGCCGCCAACGCCCTCATCATCGGCTTTAACGTCCGTCCGGACGCCAACGCGCGCAAGGCTGCCGAAACTGAAAAGGTTGACGTACGCACCTACCGCGTTATCTACGATGCTATCAACGACGTAGAGGCTGCTATTAAGGGTATGCTGGCACCCAAGTTCAAGGAGGTTATCCAAGGACGCGTGGAGGTGCGTCAGCTGATTACGATCTCCAAGCTGAAGATCGCAGGCTGCTACGTGCTTGAGGGCAAGGTTACTAACAGCTCCAAGGTGCGTGTGGTGCGTGACGGCATCGTGGTACACGAGGGCGTTATCGAATCCCTGCGCCGCTTTAAGGATGATGTCAAGGAGGTTGCCCAGGGCTTTGAATGTGGCCTGACGCTGGAAAAATATAGCGACCTTAAAGAGGGCGATATCTTTGAAATCTATGATATGGAAGAAATTGAGATAGAATAGTATTTAATTAAGGCGCGTGATAAGGCTGCAGATACGAAATAACGGCGACGACGGCGTACTAGATGTACGTCTAGGAGCCGTTATAAAGTAGATGCGGCCTTAGCGCGTGACTAGGGTGAACAACTATGGCAAGATTAAGAGTAGAAAAGGTTCAGGAGGCCATTCAGCACGAAATCAGCAAGATGCTGCTGCACGACGTCAAGGACCCGCGCATCCAGTTTGTCACTGTGACGGGCGTGGAGCTGACGGACGACATGAGCTATGCCAAGATTTTCGTGAGCCTTTATGGCCCTAAGGACAAGCAGGAGGAAACCTGGAAGGCGCTCAACAAGGCGCTGGGCTTTATGCGGACGGAAATCGCCAAACGCATTCGCCTGCGCTTTGCACCGACGTTGATTCTGCAGAAGGATACCTCGGCAGAATACAGCGCCCATATCCAGAGCATATTGGATAAGATAAAGCAGGAGGAAAAGCCTGCTGCTGACGGGGAAGCAGAGCATGAGTAAGGAGCTGAGCCTGGAGCAGACAGGCGCGTTGCTTTTGGCGGCGCAGGACATTGTGCTTTGCACCCATGTGAGCCCGGACGGCGACACGCTGGGCAGCACGCTGGGACTGGCACGCTTTTTGCTGGCACAGGGCAAAAGGGTGCGCGTCTTTTGTGATGATGTGATTAACGACAATTTGGGCTTTATCCCTGGCATAGGGCTGTGCGAGCGGCCCGAGGCAGGAACCGTTGTCCAGACAGAGCTTTTGGTGGTGGTGGACGCCAGCTCCTTTGACCGTGTAGGCCTGGTGAGCGAGGTGGTGCAGCCCAAGGCGCTGCTGAATATCGACCACCACATTTCTAACACCCGCTTTGCCGAATACCTGTATTTGGATGCGGCAGCTGCGGCCGTAGGCGAGGTGATGTGCGACCTTTTCATGGCTATGCACTGGCCTATAGATAAGGAAACAGCCACCTGCTTTTACACGGCGATCAGCACGGACTGCGGCTCGTTCCGCTATGCCAATACCACTCCCAAGACGATGCGCAATGCCGCCATGCTGCTGGAGCACGGCGTGCAGCCCAACGAAATCAGCGACTGCCTGGACGTGCGCTCGCGTGCGACGGTGGAGCTTTTGGGCAAGGTGCTGCCAACGCTGACCTTTGCCTGCGGTGGCAAAATTGCCTACATCACAATTACTAATGATTTATATGACAAGGATGCCCAGACTGACAGCTTTGTTTCCTATCCGCGCTATATTGAGGGCGTGGATGTGGCGATAATGTTTAAGGCTGTAGAAAGCGCTGTCACCCGCGTAAGCATGCGCTCTAAGAGCGTGGACGTTGCCAGCGTGGCTTTGGCCTTTGGCGGCGGCGGCCATCTGCGTGCGGCAGGCTGCACTATTTATGCCCCTGTGGAGCGGGCAAGGGCGCAGCTTTTAGCCGAGCTGGAAAAATTGGTGTGATATGGACGCAGTTTTTAACGTATTAAAACCGCCGCAAATGACCTCACATGACGTCGTGGGCTTTTTGCGGCGCGTCCTGGACACCAAAAAAATAGGACACGGGGGAACTCTTGACCCTGATGCGGCAGGAGTTCTCCCTGTTTTTGCGGGCAGTGCCACACGCCTTTTGGAATTTGCGGTGGAGGGCAGCAAGGAATATATTGCGGAATTCACCCTGGGCGTGCAGACCGCGACCGGTGACGACAGCGGCGAGGTGCTAAAGACTATGGCCGTACCGCCGTTTACCAGGGAGCACCTGCAGGCCGTGCTGGCGCGCTTTGTGGGACCGCAGCTGCAGCTGCCGCCAATGTATTCGGCGATTAAGATTAACGGTCAAAAGCTGTACCAGCTGGCAAGGCAGGGCGTGGAGGTGGAGCGCACGCCGCGTCCCATCGAAATTTATAAGCTGGAGCTGCTGCATTATACGCCCAATAGCTTTACGGTGCGCGTGGCCTGCTCCAAGGGCACGTATATCCGCGTATTGGGCGAGGATTTGGCGACGGCGCTGGGCACCTGCGGTACGATGAGCTTTTTGCTGCGCACGCAGGTGGGTGCCTTCACCATTGGCGATGCCTGCACGCTGCAGGAAATAGCGGCTGACCCCGCTGCCTGTGCGGCGCAGCCGTTAGCGGCGGTGGCACATCTGCCAAAGCTGGCGGTGAACGCACGCCAGGCAGCACGCATTACTAACGGCGTGCGCACTACAGTTGGCGGCACAGAAGCAGGCAGGTACGCCCTGTGCGGACCGCAGGGCGAATTTTTGGGGATTGTGCGCTGCGTGGACGGTCAAATTCAGGCCGAAAAAATATTGGCGCATTACCCCATGCCAGAGGATTGATTATGGAGATAATTACTGCGTTAGAACAACTGCATAGGTTTGACGCTGCCTGCGTGGTGGCGCTGGGCACCTTTGACGGCCTGCACCGCGGGCATCAGGATGTCATCTGCACAGCGCGCGCCAGGGCGCAGACCACGGGGGCGAAGCTGGCCGTTTTTACCTTCAGCAATCATCCCTTTGAGTGGATGCGTCCCAGCATGGTGCCGCCGGCGCTGGTGACGCCGGCACAGAAGCACGCACTGCTGCGCGACCTGGGCGTGGACGTGCTTTTGGATGTGCCCTTTGACCAGCACATTGCTGACCTGGCGCCGCAGGAATTTTTGCAGCGTATGCGGCAGCTGGATTACAGCTGCCTGGTGGTGGGGCAAAACTTCACTTATGGCAGACGTGGGCAGGGAACGGTGCAGACGCTGGCAGCATCGGCACGGGCGATGGGCTTTGAGCTGATTGTGCGCCAGTTGGTGAGCTGCGGCAGTACGGTTATCAGCAGCACGGCCATCCGCCAGCTGATAGCCGCAGGTGACGTGGCCGTAGCCGCAGACATGCTGGGGCGCAGCTACAGCATGAGCGGCGTGGTAGTGCACGGCAACGAACGCGGCAGGCTGCTGGGTTATCCTACGGCCAATGTGGAGCTGGAGGACGCACGCGTGGCAGTGCCTGCAGGTGGTGTATACGCTGTGCGTGTGCGTGTTGGCGGCTGCGACTTTGGCGGCATGGCCAACATTGGCAGCAACCC
>CAVKMV010000071.1:0-9671 GCA_963657675.1 Ruminococcus intestinalis | reverse complement strand
CACGTCGCCGCTGATGTTTTGTACGACACCCTGTATGGTGATATCCGTATTAGTGTATTTTTGCAGCTCCTGGGCCGTAGTGCCGGTGTTGGTGATGGTAATAGAGGAAGCACTGCCAGTGGTCGGATTGGAGATGAGATCACCCTTATAATTTTCGGTAACCTTCTTAATGCTTTCTTTAGTGTGGATGGTGTCCTTGTCAACAGCCACGCCGTTGATGTTCACTAAGCCGCCGGGCTCCTGGATAATAACATTGTTCACCAGAAGGTGCATATTGCTGTTGTTGGTGACGCTGATATCATTGGCACCTTTGGCCTCCAGCGTGCCCTCACCCTCCAGCTTGTCGGTGTTGATGTTGATATTGCCGCCGGAAACGTTAATATCAGGCAGCTCAATACCGGCCATCGCGCGGTTTTTAATAACGACAAAGGTCTGCTTGCCACTGGCTTCGTCCGTTGTGTAATAGCCAAAGCCGTTCTTCACCATATCGCCCTGCATAGCCTCCAGCTCTGTCTTGAGCGATTTGTACTGCTCGGAATCCTGGGCGTAGCCGCTCATGGACTCTGCCAGCTCCACATAACGATTATACAGCGGGTTATTGACGCTGATGATGCCGTCCTTAGAAACGGCATTCAAGTCAAACCATTCCGAACCGCTCTTTGACTTATCGTCGCCTGCAAAGTCCACATTAACGCCGCTGGCATCGTAGCTGTCGCCCTTTTCGGTCAGGCTGCCGTTGATAACCAGATTCAGGTTGCTGTGTGTGCCTGCCAGCACATGGCCGCCGCTGGCGATGTTCACCTTATTATTGGCAGTCTGCTGGGCGTTGGCCTCACCGTCATCAGTAGCGATGAACTTGCCCTCGCTGCTTTCGCCGGTATACCATTTGTACTTCACGGCGTCGGTCTTAATGGTGTTCTTGCCGGCGGTGGCGGTAATATTGGCGTTGTGTACGCTCTTGGACAGGCCGCTCACGGTAACAACGTTGTTTTGGCTCATGTGGTTGTTAACCTCAGGCGAGGTCCACGCCGGAATGACGGATTTGGCATAGGCGGTAGCCAAAGCCTTGTAGTCCAGCTGCGAGCTGGCGTTGTTCAAGTCAGCGCTGGCGTTCAGATAGGTGTCGTGCGCGCTGTCGAGCTTGGCGTCCTTATCCACGTTAATAGAAGAATTACGTGTGAAGTTAACGTCCGTCGTACCATAAACAACGGTGGCAAAGCCTGCACCGCGGGAGAAGGTGTTGAATTCTGCCTTAGTGTTATCGTAGGAGGCCAGCGAAATGTCCTGGTCCTCATCCTTAGTAGTGATGGTAGAGCCTGCGCCAACGTTTACGCCGTTATCGTAGGTGATGTCATGAATGCTTTCATTATGGACGACGTCTACAAGGCCGCCGCTCATCAGCTCGTTATCATATTTGAGCGTACCGGTGGTAAAGCTTTGCGCGTTAATGCTGCTGTTAGTTATACCGCTGTCACCACTGTCGCTTGTCAGCGTAGCCTTAGCAAAGTTCACCCTGCTGGTGTATTTGCTGGCCTGATCCTCGTACTTGCTGCCCATGGTTGCGGCACTGCCTACGAGCACGCCGCCGCCATCGGCACTCATCTTCACGTTGTGGCTGACCTCGTTGCCTGCCTGGTAAAGCTGCTTGCCCTCAGTCTGCACGGTAGCAGCGTTATCTGCAGTGCCCACGTTGAGCTGGGCGTTGTGCTGCACCACGTTGTAGTTCTTCGTGCCACCGTAACCAATACCTGTTACGTTAAAGGAGGTGCTTTCCTGCGTAATGTTGTCCTTATTGAGTGCCTCGGCTGTAAAGGTGTCAGCAGGACGCCAGTCGCCGTAAACGTTGGTTACGGTGTTTGTCTTGAGGATATTGAGTGCCTTGCTGGATAAGGGGCTGACCTGAATCAGGCCGCCGCCGCCGCCCTTGGCAAGGATGTTTTCGGTAACGGTGGTGTTGCCGCTGACCTTTACGTCACTCAAGCTGCTGACGAGCTCCGGATGCTTCAGCTTGGCCTTATGTGTGGCATCGTCCTCCACTACGTAACCATCTGCGTCCACAACATAATATTCCGGATGCTTCAGCTTCGGTTTTTTAGTTGTTTCATCTATGATGATGTTGCCATCGGCGTCTGTTTCATAGTAATCAGTGCCGCTGGTGGCATCGTTCATGGCATAATCTACACCTGCTGCGGTTACAGCAGTATCGGCAGTGATGTAGTTGGTGGCGAGCATGGTGCCGCTGGCTGCTACCAGGCCGATTTCTACGCCCTTGGCAGTGTTGGCGACGTCCACATTGTGCACGGCGCTGATGTTCAGCGCGTCTGCCTGGTAAATAGCCTTGTTAGCGATAACCTCTGCCTTTTCGTTATAAACGACCTTGGCCTCGTTTACGCCTACGCCAATAGCAGTACCGCTGTTGTTGCTCATATAGGCCTTAATGCTGTTGTCTGCGCCGTCCAGCTTGCTGATGACGGACTGCAGCGTTACGCTGCCATCTGCCAGATAGCTGTTGCCATCGCCGCTGACAAGGCGCGAAGCGCCTGTAGCGTAAGCAAAGGCCTTGGCACCGCTGGCACCGATAATCGCACCTGTGAAGGCGTCGATGGTAGCGTTCACACCCAGCTGCTTGGTGGCAGTAGCCAAAATGCTGCCGCTGGTCTTGAGGGTGCTGCCTGCGATGCTGACAGTGTTTTGCGCGCTCGTGCTGTTGGCCTCGTCCTTTTCCTCGCCGTCAATGGCGGTAACCACCAGACCCTTGCCGCTGAGGCCGCCAATCCTGTTATCGTCAATAACAGCCTCCACCTTATTGGTCTTGTCGGCGCGGATGGTAATGCCGCCGTCGTCGCCATCAAGCCTGGTAAAGGTTACTGTACCGTCCTCGCCTGTGCTCTTGGTATAGCCTGCTAAAAGCTGGCTGCCGTTTTTAATCTCCACACCGTTATTGATTTTGCTTTGCGCCGTTGCATACAGAGCGCCTAAAGGAACAACCGAAGCGACGTAGCCCTTGGTTTCCGTATGGTTATTCAATGCGTCCTTGGCACCTACGGCGATTACCTGGCTGTTGATATTGGCATTGTCGAGCAACACCTTGTTTTCACCACTCAGCCATGTGCCCGCGGAGGCGTGGAAAATATTCGCGCCGTTAACGTATCCCTGCAGGGCCTTGTTGTTCAGCTGACCTTCGTTAACCGCACTGATTTCCACCTGCGAGGGAACGTTGGTAGCTGCAGCGTCAGCCTTTTTGATGGCCGAAATAGTGCTGTTGGTCACGCTGACGCCAACCTTGCTGTTGACATCAGCAGTAGAAACGGCAACGTTAACCCCAACGGCCGAAAGCCTGTATTGGTCGTTGTTGGCCGTCAGATTATTGTTATCGTGCGCCTTGATGCTTACCCTGTCCTGCGCATACAGCTCGCTATCAGTAACATTAACCTGTACACCTGTAGCGGTGGTGTCACCGCCGCGTTTGGCAGTCATCTTGCTGACAATATCCTTTTCGCTGATACCGGCCTTGCTCAGGGCACCATCTACGCTCTTGTCCGAAATATAATTAGCCTGCTCTGCCAGATAATTGTCCACCTGGTCAATCTTGGCGGCAATATTAACCTTAGTAATGGTATCGGTCGTTTTGCCGCTGCTATCCGTGGAGCTGCTGATAAAATCAATTACCCTGTCTGCCTTGGCATTGATGTTGTTCACCAGCACGCTGACAGCGATATCGCCGGCCGCACCACCGGCGTTAATAAGCTTCGTGTCATAATTACGGTCTTCGTCAGCAGCCACGTCAATGGTATTGGCATATATTTTGTTAGCGGTGAGGTTGCTATAAACAGAGGTATCATTAGTAGTAACGCCCACACCGGGAGCAATGTCGATCAGCGCGCCGTTATAGTTGCCCTGATACATGCTCTCGCTAACCTTGTTCTGTGCTTTGGCCTCAAAGGAGGCTGCACGGATAGCGTCCGTACCGATGCTGTTGCCGCCCACGTTCACGCCCACCTTGTTGGTGAAGCCGTCAACCACAAAGTTGCCGCCGACAACGCCGCCCCACAGCGCTGCCAGGGCACCGCTGTGCACGTTGCTCTTAACTGTGCTGTCGTTGGTAGCGTCCACGGCTACGGTCTGCTTGCCGTCCTCGGTGCCGACCAGCGTATTGTTCAGAAGGTTGGCATAGGTGGAGCTGTCATCGTTGAGCACGGCAACGCTTACGCCGACGGCAGCGCCTGCGTAGCCACCGCCGACAGCACCGCCGATATTCAGGCGGGTGATGTCAGATGTATGCTTGGCGTTGACATTGACAGCGTTAATCGTACCCTGGATATTTTGCATAGCGGCAGTAGTCGTGCTGCTGAGAGTGCTGCTGCTGATGCTGCCGTTCGCACCCAGGCCGAAGGTGCTGCCAACGCCCAGGCCAAAGCCTACAGCGTAGGTGGCCAGCTCCTGGCGGCTGTCAGCCTGCACATCGACACTGGCAGCGTTGATGGTGCTTTGTTTATCTTCACTGCTGCCGATGATTTGGGCACTGCTGTTGCGTGCCAGCGTATTGCTGTCGGCAGCAACGCCAACGCCAAAGGAGGTCGTTGAAAGCAGTGCCAGGCTGGCATTGCCTACGCCGCTGATAATATCGCTCTTGTCCGAGGCTTTAACTGTGAGCTTGGTAAGAGCGTCTTCCTTGGTCTCGTCCTTATTGTAATCGCTATCCTGCAAGGTAGCGCTGGTATTACCTTCAATCTTATTGATGGCTACAGTACCATTAACACCAATAGTTGCGGCACCGGAGCCTACGGAAATGCCCGCAGTAGCCAAAACGTTCCTGATGGCATTTTCACTGTTAGCTTCTATAGCCAGGCCGTCGGCACCAGCCACCTTCAGCGTGCTGCTTAAAATGTGCGCATCGGTGTTACCGCTGATCTTGTTGATGCCAACTGTTGCGCCCACGGCGGCAACGGTAGCACCGTCACCAATGCCCACGCTGAGCGTACCGGCATAGTTTTGGATGGTCTTTTTATCCTGCGCGTTCACCTTGGCAGTCCTGCCGGCATCCAGGCTGACGTTCTCCATAGAAGCCAGGCTGTCGTTATTGATATTATTGATGGTCAGGTTGCCGCCTGCGCCCGCAGTGATGCCACCACCTGCGCTAGGAGTAATGCCAATGCCTATGTTAAGCAGCTTTTGCTCCGCATCGGCCAGGACGCTCACGTCGCCCAGCTCCAGCGACAGCTTCCTTGCAGCATCCGTGCCCTTGATAAAGGCCTTGGTTTCCTCAGAAATATTGGCAGTGCCCACGCCCATCGAGCCGCTGATGCTCAGGCCCTCGAGATCAAGATTGCCCGTCAGCAGGTCGGCACTGGTGGTAACGCTGTTTTTGCTGTCGGCCTCCACCTTAAGGCTGGTGGTTTTTTCGGCATCTGCAACAGAGGTATCGCTCATGGAGGCCTCTGTCTGCAGAGCGACATAGCTGGCTGCACCGCTGCCCTGTACGTTCACGTTATTGGCGTTGGCCAGAGCTACGCCCACTGCCACCGCCATGCTGGAGGAATCCTTGTTGCTGGCGCTGACGGTGATATCCTTGCCGGTTGCTCCCTGTTTCATGCTGATGCTGCTATTGTTTAAGCGTGCGATCAGCTTCTGCTTCTTTTCGTTCTGTTTATCCTTGCTGTAATCGCCAATCTCGGTGTAGGCAACTGCGCCGCCAATGGCAGCCCTGCCGCCGCTGCTCAGGCCCAGGCCGCCGGCGATAGCCTTCTGCTTGCTGGTATCCGCAGCCTTGACGCTGATGCCTTCGGCATCCGTAAAGGTGTTATCCTTTTTATTGCCGTTGCCGTCATCATAGGCATCAACAATGGCCTCCACATCGTCCGTGCCGGTGTTTTTGGCAACAGAGCCGTTGATCTTTACAGTCGTATTGTTGTTTACCTTGGCACCCACGCTAAAGGCCCAGCTGTTGCTGTCGTTATCAGCCTGCACCTTGACGGTAGGCGCGGTAATCTCGCTGCCATAGATATAGGCACCCGTGGTATTATCCTTGCTGTTAACAGCTACGTTCAACCCAATGCCGACGGTGTTGTTAGCGCCATAGCCGCCTGCACCTGCTACGTTAATCAGCTCGTCTGCCGTTTTGGCCGTCACTGCCAGCTCCTTGGCAGCAACCTTGCTGTTTTGCAGCATAGCCTTAACATTGTTGTTAGTGCTAATTGAGCTGCCGCTGCCACTGCCCTCGACAGAAACGCCGTCGCGTCCCTGGCTGTTGCCGCCCACGCCTGCTGCCACATTCAGCATAAAGCTGTTGCTCTTGGCATCAACGCTGGTGTTTTCGCTAGTATTAATGTCCGCACCGTCAATAAAGGCTGTATAGGTATTTTTTATCTGGTTAACAGCAACTGCCGCACTGGCAGTGAGGGCGCTGCTGTCGCCGGTGTTTATGCCCAGGCTTAATACACCGGTAATCAGCTTGTTGCCATCAGTGCTGTTGGCAAGCTTGTCACCGTTATAATACATACTGCTGTCGTCATTTGCCTTGGCATTTGCGTTAGAGGTGTCCATACCCAGGACCTTTTTGAGGCTGTTCTCCAAATCCTTGGCAGTAACAGCAGCGTCCTTGGTCAGCTTGTCCTTATTAATTTCTACGTTTTCTACGCCACTGTCAGATTTATTGATGGCGTCCAACGTACTTTGGCCGTCAACATCAAAGCCCTGGCTGCGCAGCTCGTCTAAATGGCCATTGTCGGTGCTGGCTACAGCCTTGGTGTCCTGCTCCTTTATCTCCTCCAGAGCGCCATCATAGGCACGCACATGCACTGCCTTGGCCGTAATAGTGCCGCCTGTAACGCCTGCCTTGACGGTATTATCCAATTTGTTCTGCGCATAGGCACCGTAGGCAGCTACCTGGCCGTTTTCACCCGTCACCAGTCCGAAGCTGACAGCACCGCTGCCCTGCGTCTGCTTGGCCACAGCCAGGCTTTCCAGGGAGGCAGCGCTAATAACGCTGTTATTGATGGTAGCGGTCAGATTGTTGTTTACGCTCATATAAGCAACTGCGGCGCCTAAGGCATAGCTGCCATTGCGGCTGTAGCTGGCCTGCAGGCCGCCGGCAATTTCTACGTCCTTGTTTTGGGCGATGTTCTTCACCATGCCGGTGTCGCTGATTTCAACGTTCGTCATATCAGCCTTGATATTATTGGTCAGGTCCAGACCGTTACCACTGCCCACAAGCTCAAAGCCCTTAGCGTCAGCCTTCACTGTCTGCGCACCAATGGCCAGACCCAGGGTGAAGTCTACACCGTCCTTATGCGCACGGTTATCTATAGAGGTATATTTATTTAACTTGGCATTGCTGATATTGGCAAGCACATTATGCGTGGTCGATTCCACTGCGAAGGCTCCCGCCAGAGTACCTGCATAGCTCGAATCATCATCGGGGTTATTCTGCAAAAACTGGAACGCACCGGAACCGCTCATGGCGCCGATAACCTTGTCCTCCACAGCCTCTACCTTGACAGCACCTGCGCCGTTGCCCTTGAGGTTGAGCTTGGCCGCCGTAGTGCCTTCAATACCTGCTGCTGTAGTGCTTGTGCCCTTGTTCAGTGACAGACTGCCTGCGGCAGACAAATTAAGCTCCGGGAAAATAGTCTTGTGCCCTGCAGGGTTGGCATCAGGCAGGCCCTCGGCAGCGCCACGCTCCTCTTCGGCACCCTCACCGGAGGTCTTTGCACCTGCAATAGTGGCACTGGTGGTGAAGCCATGGTCATTAGCCTTCACAGCTACGCTTTTGGCAGCAATATCTGCCCCGACTGTATCAGCCTTGGTACCCAAAAACTCCTTTTCGCTGTCGCTGAGGTTATTTTTGAGAACCTTGCGCACCTTGCCGCCTGCTGTTTCGTCATCCTCGTCGCTATCCCTGTCGTTGTCCATAATGCCGGCGATGGTGTTGGAATCATAATTGGTGATGCTGACGGACGCACCCAGGGCGTGGCGTTCATTGCTAATAATACTTGCTACTATGCCTATGATATATTCACTGTTTTCGGCATTAATCGCTGTATCACCTACGCTGATGGTAACCTCGTCATCTATCGTCGCAATGCTGTTGGAGGTACCGCCTTGATACTGACCCATGCCCACAATACCGCTGGTGCCGTTTTTGGCGCCTGCATAGACTAAGGCGCCATCTATAGTTTTATTCGTTGCCTTAACATTCAGCTCGCCCGAGGCTGTCAGCTTAGTGCCCTCAGCCACGGCGACAATAGCGTTATTATTGCGGTAGCTCAGACCCAGGGAACCGCCCACGCCGTTATCCGCACCGTCAATCATCAGACCGGGATAGGTAAGGTTGAACGATCCCATCTGACCTTCAAACCAGGTTTGAATTGTTTTGGGCAGCTTGTCGTACAGGTTGGAAAGCGTTTCAATCCCGCTAATCTTTTTGCCATAGTTAAAGGAATCAACCGCGCCTGTAAGACTGATAAACGAGGTGTCGGTTTTGGAGGAAAGGCCGATATTGCCACCGGTAGCTGTGATGACGCTGTTTTTGCCAACTAAGGTTTTGGCATTATTGTTGATCTTATTGTAGTTAAGCGTACCTGCCACAGCCAGCTGCAGATTTTTATCGTCAGCGCTGGTAACAGCAGTGCCTGCGGCAAAGTTTGCATAGCTGGTAACAGAGGTGAACTTTTTGGCAAAGCCCATCACCTTTTTTAAATCGCTGAAGATGACCTTATAACCTGCATTAAGGGTGTCCGCACGCAGCGCCTCCTGCATCTTTTCGGCAGCATCGCCAAGGGACTTGAGGTTTTCTACGGAAGGATCCAGCTCGTATTTGGCCTGGGCATACAAATAAACTCCTACCTCAGGAATCCTGTCCGCCAGCGTTTCCAGCCTCTTGCCCATGCTCTTTGCGGCTGCCACGAACGTATTATACATACTGGCCGGACGGTCATAGGTGCTGGTGCCCTCGGAGCTAATATTCACCCCTGCGGCCTTCAGCTCGGCATGTGTATCCTGCGTGCCTGCTTCAATGGTGGTTTTGGCGTTATTATTCAAATTGGAAATCAAAATAGCCGCGCCAATGCCAGTTTCTGACTTGTCGTCCTTGTTTTCCTTTTTAGTGATGCTGCTGAAGGAGGTTATATTGGCATCACCATAAGAGCTTTTACTGTTCAGGTTAATAGAGGGAGTGATCGTTTTGCCGTCTGTTCCCTTGCTGGGAGCGCCTGTCACCGTCAGCTTGGCGGTGTTGGCAACAGTAGTTTCGGCCTTCAGGTCACCGTTGGTGATGTTCAGGGCTACGCCTATACCCAGCATATCGCGCCAGGTATTATTCACCTCGCCCCCTGCCTGTACGTTATTATCCGCCTGCTCGTCCAGCATGTTTTCTATATTGGCGACGGCGTCATTTAACGCCACCTCATCCTCAAACTCCAGGTTTTCACCGTCAATAGGAACCCAGCCATCCTCCTGCTCAGGATCGGTGGAATTATCCATAGATATGCCATTGTTGACGTCAGCGTAAATGCCTGCGTTGTTGACGCTGTTGGCACTGATGCCATCCTTGGCCGTAATTTTGCCTGCGATGTTTACAGCACTCTTGCCGCTCACGCTACCTATAAGAATGCCTGTCTGTAGCACAGCACCCTTGGAGGAAGAAGTGTTTACGCCCCAGACAGCCGTAGTGC
>CAVKMV010000070.1:0-9750 GCA_963657675.1 Ruminococcus intestinalis | reverse complement strand
CTGTCGTCGTACCTTGCCTGCATAAGCTTATACTCAAGCTCCTGTGCGCTGTTTGCCTCTACCACCATAGAACCGTCATAACGCCAGCCAGCGTTTAGCACTGCAATGTAAGTGCCGTTACCTAGTCTGTGTTTTATACAATACTTGTCCATGTTTTTCACTCCAATAAAAAACGCCAGCCGTTTAAGCTGACGTTTACTCACTGTCTGTTAGTCTCCATAAATACTACGTTGGCTATTTCCCTCGCATTTATATTTACAGAGACTAAAAATAAGCTGTTTTTAATTTTAATAAAATCAGTACAGCATATACAGACAATACGCTGTGCTGTTAATGCAGCCTTCCCAAACACCTTTAGGAAACTTGCCTGCATTGTAATCTTTTAAGTGCATTTTATAGTTATTGCTAACAGTATCTTCTTCTGTCTTCATATAAGCAACAACTTCAGCTCTGTTTTTAACTTGACTGCCTAACATTCTAGTTAATATATCTGCCACGTTATTAAAATATTCATTGTAACTCACTTTTCGCACCTCACATACTATTATCTCTTATTTTCATTGCTTCATCATAGCCATTTTCTGCCTTTGGTTTGTATGAAATATTTAGGTATCCCCTTAGATTCCCTCTAGTCTAACCTAATTTTTCTTTATTATAGCATATATCTTCGCGCCACACCAAAAAAGATCCCGCCCACCATGTCGGTAAGCAGGACCCTTGCTGTGCATATTTTATTTGAAGTAGCTTACGCCGGAAAGGAAGATCTTTTGATCCTTTTCGCCTGCGATATTGCGGAAAAGACCGGGAGCAAAGCGTTCGCTGTGTCCCATCTTGCCCAAAATGCGTCCGTCCGGGCTGGTGATGCCTTCAATAGCATACAAGCTGCCGTTGGGGTTGAACGGTGTGTTCATTGTAGGCACGCCCTGCGCATTGACATACTGCGTTGCCACCTGGCCGTTAGCAAACAGCTCCTTGATGACGCTGTCGGGGGCATAGAAGCGGCCTTCGCCGTGCGAAACAGCCACTGCATGCTCCTCACCGGGCTCGCACAGCGCGAACCAAGGCGATTTGTTGGAAACTACGCGGGTGGTCACAATCTGGGAGATGTGGCGGCCAATGTTGTTAAAGGTGAGCGTGGGCGCATCGCCGGTCATCTCACGCACCTCGCCATAGGGCACCAGTCCCAGCTTAATCAGAGCCTGAAAGCCGTTGCAGATGCCCAGCATCAGACCGTCACGGTTTTCAAGCAGATCGCTTATCGCTTCCTTGATGCGCGGGTTGCGGAACATAGTAGCAATAAACTTGCCGCTGCCGTCAGGCTCATCGCCGGCGCTGAAGCCACCGGGAATCATCACAATCTGGGAATTTTTGATGTATTTAACCATCGCCTCCACCGATTCCTCGATAGCAGCGGCGGTAAGGTTGCGTACAATAAATGTGTTTGGCAGCGCGCCGGCAGCCTCAAAGGCACGGGCGCTGTCGTATTCACAGTTGTTGCCGGGGAATACAGGTATGAAGACGCGCGGCTTGGCAATGTTCACAGGAGCGGTCAGCGTCAGCTCGCTCTTATACAGCGGCATGTTGATGTCACTGGGCTCGTCCACGGCAGGCGTTCCATCCGGGAAGATGCCCTGCAGCGGCTCACGGTAGGCAGCAAGTGCAGCGGCCTCGCCAATAACGCTGTCGTTAATAGAAATGCCGCCTGCAGCAGTAACGCTGCCCAAAAGCAGGCAGTCCAAGCCGTCAAACAGCTCCTCAGGCTCTACTCCTGCCGCCAGCTCCAGTACCAGGCCGCCAGGCTGCAGCGTAAAGAGGCTATCGGTATCGTGGAACGGCTTGATGAATTCAAAGCCCAGGCCGTTACCAAAGCACATGGTGCTGACGAGGGCCGCGATACCGCCCTCCTTGACTGCTGCTGCAGCCACGATTTTACCTGCCTCCATAGCCTTATGCACAGCGGTCAGATTAGTCTTCAGCACGCCAAAGTCCAATACCTCGGCAGCATCACGCGGACAGGAGAGAAAGACTACCTTGTCGCCTGCTGCCTTAAAATCGGCCGAAACAGCCTTGTTGCCGTCAATAACGCCTACGGCGAACGAAACCAGCGTCGGCGGAACAGTTTTATCCATAAAGGTGCCGCTCATGCTGTCCTTACCGCCAATCGCAGGCAAATCCAGCGCATCCAACGTGGTGAACGCACCCAAAAGCGCGCTGAAGGGCTGACCCCAGCTTGCAGCATCGTGCAGCTTGGGGAAGTATTCCTGCAGCGTCAGGCGCAGCTTGGCAGGGTCAGCACCAAGTGCCACAGCACGCACTACAGATTCGGTCACAGCGTACATAGCGCCGTGGAACGGACTCCAGCAGGCAACGTCGGGGTTATAGCCGCAGGCCATAACGCTGGCAGCCGTGGTGTTGCCATGCAGCACAGG
This sequence comes from Ruminococcus intestinalis, assembly GCA_963657675.1. GTDB lineage: Bacteria > Bacillota > Negativicutes > Acidaminococcales > Acidaminococcaceae > Phascolarctobacterium_A. The sequence continues at coordinate 7,321 of CAVKMV010000070.1, read as the reverse complement.
AATGCGTCCCACCATGCCCTCGGACGGGGTGAGCTGGTTTTTGCCGCCAAACGGCATCATGACGGTACCGCGGCCGATGGTGCTGTCAAAGCGCTCAGAAAGGCCTTTTTCGCTGCACACGTTAAGTCGTCCCAGGTTCTGCAGCCAGGCATCCTTTAAGTCAGCTGCCTGCGCTACAGCTGCAGGAACCTTATCAAAAACATCGGCGTCAGCTTCACCGCTTACTACAACGTTAGCGTGCTGCGCTACGCCGTTGGTATCCAGGAAGGCACGTGCGATGTCCACAATCTTGTCGCCACGCCAGTACATCACCAGGCGTGCGTCGCCGGTAACCTCGGCCACAACTGTGGCCTCCAGGTTTTCTTCGTCAGCATATTTAATAAAGGCATCACGGTCGCTGGCAGCGATAACCACGGCCATGCGCTCCTGTGATTCCGAAATAGCCAGCTCGGTGCCGTCTAAGCCGTCGTACTTTTTGGGCACCTTGTCCAAATCAATCACCAGGCCGTCGGTCAGCTCGCCAATGGCCACAGATACGCCACCTGCGCCAAAGTCATTGCAGCGTTTAATCATAGCAGTAACGGCGCTGTTGCGGAACAGGCGCTGGATTTTGCGCTCTGTCGGCGGGTTGCCCTTTTGCACCTCGGCACCGCAACTCATGAGCGAATCAACGGTATGCTCCTTAGAAGAGCCTGTTGCACCGCCGCAGCCATCACGGCCGGTCTTGCCACCCAAAAGCACTACGATGTCGCCGGCAGCGGGGCGCTCACGACGAACAGCGCTGCGGGGTGCGGCACCGATAACGCCGCCAATTTCCATACGCTTGGCCACAAATTTTTCATGGTAGTATTCCTGTACGTGGCCAGTTGCCAGGCCAATCTGGTTGCCATAGGAGCTGTAGCCTGCAGCCGCGCCGATGGTGATCTTGCGCTGCGGCAGCTTGCCAGGCAGGGTTTCGCTGATGGGTGTGCGTGGGTCGGCACTGCCTGTTACGCGCATTGCCTGATATACATAAGAACGTCCGGACAACGGGTCGCGGATAGCGCCGCCCAGGCAGGTGGCAGCACCGCCGAAGGGTTCAATTTCGGTCGGATGGTTGTGGGTTTCGTTCTTGAACATCACCAGCCATTCCTCCTCCTTGCCGTCAACCTCGATGGGTACGACGATGGAGCAGGCGTTGATTTCCTCAGACTGGTCCAAATCAGCCAGCTTGCCCTCCTTACGCAGCTTCTTCATGCCGATTACGGCAATATCCATCAGCGTCACAGGACGCTGGGTATCCTCGCCATAAACCTCATCGCGGGCAGCCATGTACTTGTCATAGGCCTCCTGCACAGGCTTGGTGTAGGTGCCGGGGATGATTTCAATATCCTCCAGCTGCGTCATAAAGGTAGTGTGACGGCAGTGGTCCGACCAATAGGTGTCCAGCACGCGGATCTCGGTGATGGTCGGTTCGCGATGCTCTTCATTAAAATACTTTTGGCACCACAGAAGGTCATCCAAGCTCATAGCCAGACCCATGGACTGACGCAGCGATTCGGCCTCGTTAGCAGTCATGGTCAGAAAGCCTGCCACGCTCTGCACCTTAGCAGGCTCCTCGCAGCTGCTTACCAACGTTTCCGGCTTGGCCTGCTCTGCCTCACGTGCTTCAATGGGGTTGATGCAATAAGCCTTAATCTTGGCGATTTCGTCCGCACTTAAGGCACCCTGCAGGACGTACACCTTGGCGGCAGCCACCATAGGACGGTCCTTTTGCGTAATCAGCTGGATGCACTGCTCAGCAAAATCCTCACGCTGATCGTACTGACCAGGCAGCAGCTCCACGGCAAAGGCGGTTTCGCCTGCAGATAGCGGCAGCTCCTCTTCCACTACATCGTCAACAGGTGGCTCGGACAGCACCTGCTGCTTTGCCATAGCAAATTCGGCGTCCGTCAGGCCCATAACGTCATAACGGTTGACGATGCGCATACCGGTCAGGGCCTTCATCCCCAGATTGTTGCGCAAATCAGCCAGCAAGCCATGTGCCTCTACGGCAAAGGCGTCTTTTTTTTCTACAAAAATTCTTCTGATGTTACTCATATACACAGCCTCCAATCACAATTTTCGAGGTTTATACTTGCATTGTTTGTATACATTTTAACACATTACGGCAATTTATCCAATATACCAGACAGCAAATATCCGCACTTTCCTGAACGATTTTTGTAAAATGCGTAATAAAATTCGGAGTTAGGCAGGTTTGCCCCCAACGTTAAGGATATTCCTACCTGTTTTTCTATAATTGACATATGTTGTAATACGCTGTACAATTACATTGATGTTTGTTTATCGAAAGGAGCTTGTAAATGGATATAGAATACTTATTATTTTTGCAGGACTTTAGAAACGGCGTAGGCGGCTGCCTGGCACCCTTCATGGTGTGGGCTACAGATTTTATCGGCAGCTTTTGGGTTTACGCGGCCATATGCATGTTATATTGGGCGGCGGACCGCGAGGGCGGCAAGCGCATCTTTTTTGGCTTTCATATGGGTATGCTGTTTAACGGTCTTTTAAAATTAACCTTTTGCGTCTACAGGCCCTGGATTCGCGATCCCAGAATCATCCCCTATGGCAATTCCATCGTTACGGCCACAGGCTACTCCTTCCCCAGTGGTCATTCCACCCGTGCCACTACCATTTATGGCGGTCTGGCCATCTGGTGCCAAAAAAAGGGACTGCTGCTGCCTGCGTGCCTGCTCTGGCTGAGCGTATTCTGCGTTATGTTTTCGCGCAACTATTTGGGCGTACACACACCGCAGGACGTCATCATCGGCTTTCTTTCCAGCCTTTTTGCTATCTATATCGCAGGAAAAATTGAAGATTGGACGGATAAGGACAGAAGAAGAGACCTGCAGCTCATTGCCATCAGCCTGGTGTTGTGCGCGGTACTGGCCCTGTACTATCAATATAAGCCCTATCCTTTGGATTACACAGCCGGCGGCAAGCTTTTGGTCGACCCCAAAAAAATGATGATAGATTCCTTCCGCGGCCTTGGCTGCCTTACCGGTTATGTCATTGCCCGTTACTTCGAAAGACGCGGCTTTGATTTTGAGCAGGCCCTGAGCACCAAGCTCCGTATCGTTATCGGCCTTGCAGCGCTCATCCCCCTTGGTATTTTGCTTGACTACAGCGTCCCCTTCCTCAAGCCCTTTATAGGTAAAGGCGCCTCCGAATTCGCCAAATTCTTTATGTTTTCCATCTATGTTATGAACATCGTCCCCTTGGTTATGCAGTGCGTGCATAAGCTTAAAAAATAAGGTTCAGAAGCAAGGATAACAAGCTAAAGGCAGGTCACGCAGACATCTAATCTGCATGACCTGCCTTTTGTATGCGTTTATTTGTCATCTTAAAATTTATCCGCCACCGCCTTAACGCGTTCCGCCGCCAGCTGCACGTCTGCCTGCGCCAGGATGCCGCTCACGATGGCAGCGCCATTGGCACCCGTCTGCCGCACCAGTGCGTAATTGGCCGCAGTCACGCCGCCGATGCCCACGATGGGAAGCTGCACCGCCTGACGGATAGCACGCAGATTTTGCAAACCCAACGCTGTTACGTCTGCCTTGGTGGTGGTGCCAAAGACAGCGCCACAGCCCAGGTAGCTGGCACCGTCGCGCACTGCCTGCAGGGCCTCGCCCACATTGTGCGCCGACACGCCGATGATATACCCATCGCCTAAAATGGCACGTGCCACGTTGCAGGGAACATCCTCCTGCCCCAGGTGTACTCCTGCTGCCCCCACTGCCTGCGCGATGTCCAGGCGGTCGTTGACGATGAGCGGTACGCAAAATTCGGCACACAATGCCTTTAGCGCCAGCGCCTCACGGTACATTTTGCCGCCTGCCGCGTCCTTGGCGCGGTACTGCACGCAGGTGACGCCGCCAATCAGGGCCTCGCGCACACAGACCAGCAAATCCCTGCCGCCCAGGCAGGCCTCATCGGTCACAAGATAAACGCTATAATCCACCGCACGCATCACGACACCTTTTCCTCAGGCTTCATATTAATCAAATTCCATTTGGTCGTCACGTGGTAAACACAGTCGATAAGACGCACCTTAAACATCCCGGGGCCGTCCTTTTTTTCCAGCAGGTTGGCTGCCAGCTCCGCGCTCTGCCCCATGATAGCTACACCCGCAGCCGCAGCGGCCAGCATATCCTTGCTGACGGCGGCGCAGCAGGCCACCAGCGTAGTGGTCATGCAGCCGGCACCCGTAATATCCTGCAAAAGCGGGTGGCCGTTGTTCAAAACAACAGCCTGCTTACCATTACTGATGTTGTCGATGGCGCCTGTCACCGCAAACACACAGCCGAACTTGCTTGCAGCATCCTTGGCTGTGCGCAGGGCCTCGCCCTCATCCTCGCCCTTAGGAGCATTGCTGTCCACGCCACGGCCTGCGGCAGCACCCACGAGCAGGGCGCTGCATTCGCTGTAGTTGCCGCGCACGATATCCACAAGCCTTTCAGCCAGCAGCTTCAGGGCAAAATCCAAGCGCACGGTGCTGGCCATCACGCCCACCGGATCCAAAATAACAGGTATGCCCTTGGCCTTGGCAGCACGTGCCGCACGCTCCATAGCAATCTGCTTATTAAAGCTCAAAGTGCCCAAATTCAACACCAGCGCGTCCGCACCGGCGCTAATCTGCCCCACCTCCTCAGGCTCATCGGCCATCACAGGCGAAGCTCCTGCCGCCAGTGCCACGTCGGCACAGCTTTCGGCAGTAACATAATTCGTAATATGGTGAACAACAGGCCTTTGCTTACGCAGCTTGTCCACCAGCTCACCAATCTTAATCGTCAAATCCATTAGTCCAACATACCAGCCTTTCTATACAAATCCACAAAGTGATGCGTAGGTCCGCAACCGCTGCCCAGGGCAATGCCATGCTCGATGGCCAGCGTCACATATTCCTTGGAGGCACGCACAGCGTCCTTCAGCGCCAGGCCCTTGGCCAGATTGGCCGCCAGGCTGCTGGAAAGCGTGCAGCCGGTGCCATGCGTGTTTTTGGTGTTTATGCGTCTGCCTGCAAACCAGGTCTCCTCGCTGCCGTCAAACAGCAGGTCATCCGCCGTATCGGCCAGATGGCCACCCTTTACCAGCACCGCCTGCGCACCCAGGTCAATAATTTTTTGCGCCACGGCACGCATCTCACCCTTTTGCGCGACATTGCAGCCTGTAATCGCCTCCGCCTCCGGCAGATTGGGCGTTACCAATGTCGCCAGCGGCAGCAGCTCGCTAATCAGCGTCGTACAGGCCTCTGGTGCCAAAAGCGGGTAGCCGCTCTTAGAAATCATCACGGGGTCCACCACGATGATTTTAGGCGCGTAACGGCGCAGGCAGGCGGCAATCGTCCTGATAATCTCTGGCCGCGACACCATGCCTATCTTCACCGCGTCCACGCGGATATCGTCAAACACGGCCTCAATCTGCGCCTGCACCACATCGCAGTCTATATCCTGCACCCGCGTCACGCCACAGGTGTTCTGCGCCGTCACAGCGGTGATTACGCTCATGCCAAAGGTTCCATGCGCGGCGAAGGTCTTCAAATCGGCCTGAGTGCCCGCACCGCCGCTGGAATCACTGCCGGCAATTGTCAAAAGGTTTTTCATATTATCACTTCTCCCTTATTTGGAGCAGGTGCGTTCATCCTCCCTGCCCTCGTAGTCAAAAAGGCCATCGTTCTTTTCTTCTATAGCCTTAATCATATGATAGGTATATTCCGAGTACGGCGTAGCAATGCCAAGCTCCGCTCCCATCTTCATCAGCGCCAGCGCAAACATATCAATTTCGGTGTGGCGCTTAGCGTCCAAATCCTGCAGCGTGCTGTAGCGTGCAGTAGGCGGTGCCATGCTGCCATGCTTGCTGCTTACAGGCACCTTGGTCATATCTATGCCCTTGGCGGCGGCGATGGTCTCCAGCTCACGGCGCAGCCCCTGCTGGATGGCCTGCATATGCACGCTGTCACGGTAGCAGCCAATGCCTGCGCCCAAAATAGCCTGCGGCAGGTTGTTGCACACATTCAGGCGGAACTTGCTCCATATCTCCTCACGGATGCATTGCGAAGGACGCGCGTGCAGACCGGCTTTGTGAAAAAGAGCGTCAATCGCCCGGATACGTTCACTGTCATACGGAGGCTGCTCCTCGCCAAAAATTATGCCTATCGTTGTTTCGGGGTCGAACACGTAGCCACCGTCATCGCCGTGGGAGGCAATCTTGATCAGGGAATAGATAAGCTGGCCCTTATCCACCACACTGGCGATGATTTCCTCGCTGTCTACGCCGTTCATCAGGCTCATAACCGTGGTGCGTGTGCCTGCAGCAGTTTTAATCGCAGGCAGGGCGGCACGCAGCGCGCCGTATTTAAGCGCCACGATGAGCAGGTCCGCACCCTGTGCCTCAGCAGGCGTCCACACCTCCGGGCGGAAAATTTTGCCGTTAATCTTACAGCCGTTACGCGCAAGACGCTCTGCACGTGCGCCTTCGGCCACCAGCCCCAGCCTTACGCCCTCCAGGCTGCACAGCCCCCAGATAATATATGAGCCTACAGCACCGGCGCCAAGCAGCGCCACCTTTTTTATTTCCATGATAATCCCCTCACTTTTGTTGTTAATCTAATTTATATACTCATATTTTACCATTTTTGCAGAGAATAGACAAACTAATAGAACGGAAAGCGGCAAAAAGGCTGCAGCTGCGTCCGTTTGTGGGCGCCAGCCTGCAGCCTCGGGAAGTTCATGATGAAATAACTTTAATTTATTGGCAAAAATATCTTGACTTGAACTCAGGTCCAGGGTCTATCCTTAATATAGCACATGAAATGATGTGTTTCAAGATAGCAAAGCCAAGAAAGCCTGCTGCCCAAGCGCACCCGCTATTACCAGGCGATGCTGGACGTAGACGCCTTGCAAAAATGGCAGGACTTTGACAAACTGCTGCTGACGTTCGTGATTTTCATCTGGGTGTTCGACCTTTTTAAGGAAGATCAGCGTATATACATTCAAAAAACAGTGCCAGGAAAAGCCGGGCCTGGAGCTTAACGACCAGGCGACAGTAGTGTTTTTGAACACTAAGTGGTCTCTGATGAATATGGCATATATCCATATCCACAAGAGACCACAATTTTTTAAAGCAGAACCACAGAAATGTTGGAGCAGAACCACAACTTTTGGTGGAGACCCCTAAAATAAAAACAAGGCGCTCGTTATTGCTCGCGCCCATATTTTAGCCCTATTAGAATTCAGTGAATGGAATATCTTCTTTTGTCAAACTATCCAAGTATTCTTCG
>CAVKMV010000069.1:0-10048 GCA_963657675.1 Ruminococcus intestinalis | reverse complement strand
GCAGATACACGCAATACTGGTTCATGCTGATTCCTTCACGCCTGGCGTGCTCGGTCAGGGAGCGATGCAGACTTTTGGGGAGGCGGAGCTTGAACTGGCCGGAGTAATTCTCTAAAGCATCCGGCTCGTGGATTGGGATACCCTCATCCAAGGCCGCAGCAAGCCACTCCCGTTTTGCGTCTCCGGCATTCGCGACAGCAGCTTCTATCGTCTCCCCACAGGTGAGACACCCCGGAAGCTCCGGAAAGGACACAACATATCCGCCTTCATCAATGTCTTTTACAATCTCCATGCGATAAGGCAGGGCAAGGTATTCATCTAACGTTTTCATTTGCACCCTCACTTTCCACAATTTGCCTTACCATCTCCACATAAACCTTTTTAATTGGTTCATGCTTCGGTATAGTAAGCGGCTGACATCCGGACTTTCGGAATGTATAGTGACTGCTACCGCTTCTTGGTGCATTCATTTCGTATCCATAGCTTTCCAGCACCTTCCGTAGCTCATTGAAGCGAAGGTCACGACTTAAAGAGCAAATCCGTTCTAACAGTTTATCCCATTTTGACATCGTTAGCCCTCCTATAAACATTATATGTGGTGTCGTATTTGGTGTCAAGAGAAGGTGTAATAGGCATAGCCATACCCACAACAAGCAAAGCCCCCGGCCGTAGCAAACCTGCGGTCAGGGGCTTTTACGTTTACTTTTTATTCAAACTCAATCGTTGCGGGCGGCTTGGTGGTGTAGTCAAACAGCACGCGGTTGATGTGCTTAACCTCGTTGACAATGCGGTTGGCAGCGGTGGTGATGGTTGCCGGCGGCAGCATGGTCACCTCGGCCGTCATAAAGTCGGTGGTGGTCACAGCACGCAGGGCGATGGCGTAATCATAGGTGCGCTCGTCACCCATAACGCCCACGCTACGCATATTTGTGAGTGCCGCAAAGTACTGGCTCGGACGCTCGGAGGCAGGCAGCTTGTCCACCTCCTCGCGGTAGATGGCGTCGGCCTCCTGCACAATGGCCACCTTTTCGGGGGTGACGTCGCCGATGATGCGGATGGCAAGGCCGGGGCCGGGGAAGGGCTGGCGTGCTACCAGGGTTTCGGGCAGGCCCAGCTCGCGGCCGCTCTGGCGCACCTCGTCCTTAAACAGGTCGCGCAGCGGCTCCACAATCTCCTTAAAATCGACAAAGTCAGGCAGGCCGCCTACGTTGTGGTGGCTCTTGATGGTGGCCGATTCGCCGCCTAAGCCGCTTTCGACAACGTCCGGGTAGATGGTGCCCTGCGCCAGGTAATCCACAGCGCCAATCTTTTTGGCCTCTTCCTCAAAGACGCGGATGAATTCCTCGCCGATGATTTTGCGCTTGCCCTCAGGCGCGCTTACGCCCGCCAGCTTGCTGTAAAAACGCTCACGTGCGTCAACGCAGACAAAGTTGATGTCAAACTGGCCGCCCTCGCCAAAAACAGCGCACACCTCCTCGCGCTCGTTCTTGCGCAGCAGGCCGTGGTCAACAAAGACGCAGGTGAGCTGCTTGCCGATGGCCTTGGCCAGCATGGCGGCACACACGCTGCTGTCTACGCCGCCGCTCAGGGCGCACAGCACGCGGCCGTCGCCAATTTTATCCTTCAGGCTGGCCACAGTCTGCTCCACGAAGGAATCCATCTTCCAGGTGCCGGCGCAGCCGCAGACGTTATAGACAAAGTTGCTCAGCATTTGGGTGCCGTTTTCGGTGTGCAGCACCTCGGGGTGAAACTGCACGCAATACAGGCCGCGCGCCTTGTCCTGGGCGGCAGCGACGGGGCAGTTGGGGGTGCTGGCGACGATTTCAAAGCCGGGGGCTGCTGTTTCGATGTAGTCGTTGTGGCTCATCCAGCAGACGTTTTGGGCAGGCAGGCCGCTAAAGAGCGGGCTGGCCGTGTCCAAATCGACCACGGTTTTGCCGTATTCACGCTCGGGGGCAACGCACACCTTGCCGCCCAGCATGTGCATCATCAGCTGGCTGCCATAGCAGATGCCCAATACAGGCACGCCCCAGGTGTAGATTTCGGGGTCGATGGTGGGGGAATCCGGCAGGTAGGCGCTGTTGGGACCGCCGGTAAAGATAATTCCCTTGGGGTTTTTGGCCTTGATGGCCGCCAAATCGTGTTTATAGGAAACAATTTCGCAATATACGCCGCTTTCGCGCACGCGTCTGGCGATTAACTGGTTATACTGGCCGCCAAAATCAATGACGAGCACCATTTCTTGTGCATTTTGCTGCATCTATCCTTCACTCTCCTTCATAATAAACAGGCTGCGGCTATGGCGCAGTTTTGTAAGCAATTTGACGTTTTTAATATACAATAGATTACCATAACCAGCGTAAAAAAGCAACGAAAATGCCGCTCTTACACGCAAGCTGCGATACCGGCAGGCTGTTGATAGCAGGATCTCTTCCCACCCTCCCCACTTTAGCTTCCTCTTATTTTAAAAATGGATTTTACAGATTTTTAAGACAATGATATAATGACTACAGCTGTGTCCGCGGCCGCGTGCAAGGCAGCCGCAAGCAAACCAGGCAAAGCCTGATGCAAGGAGGAGTATTATGGATAAAATCACACATGTAAACGACCTGGCAGCGCAGGTCCTCAAGGAAAACAAGTCCCAAAAGCAAAGGCGCAGGCTAATCCTGTGGCTGCTGGCGCTGGTGATTGGCGCGGCGCTGGGCTATTTAGGCAGCAAGCCGCTCAACGATTTATTTAACTTTATCGCCACCGTATATACGCGCCTGTTCCAGTTCATCGCTGTCCCCACCATCGCGCTGGCTGTGATCACCACGCTGGCCGCACTGGGCAGCAAAAAGGAAACAGGGCGCATCTTTGCCCACGCCGTTGTCTATACGCTGCTCACCACGTTCTTCGCCGCCGGCATTGGCCTAGCCATTTACCTGTGGGTGGCTCCCGGCAACCTACCTGCCGACGTGGTAGGTTTGGGCGTCGGGCAGGTGCCGCAAAAGCTGGGCACTGTGAGCTATTATGACCACATTTTGGGCGTTGTCCCCAACAATATGCTGCAGCCCTTTTTGTCGGGCAACGTGCTTTCTGTGATGCTGATTGCCGCCGCCCTGGGCCTGGGGCTGGCGTTTATGCCCAAAACCGAAAACCGCGAGGTGCTGCTAAAGGGCATCCTGGGGCTGCAGGAGCTGCTCTTTACACTCATCAGCGCCCTGCTTTTTGTGTTGCCCCTGGGCATTTTGGCCTTTGCCGCACAGCTTTCCGCACAGATTGAGGCCGGCGTCATCGTGGGCGCCCTGGGCAAGTACACCCTTGTGATCATGGCCAGCAACTTTGTGCAGTTCTTTTTTGTCCTGCCACTCTTTTTGCTGGCGCGCGGTCTCAACCCCGTCACCGTCTTTAAGCAGATGTCCCCTGCCCTGGCGGTGGCGCTCTTTACCAAAAGCAGTGCCGGCACCCTGCCCGTAACGCTGGCCTCGGCCGAGCAAAACATGCGTGTCAATACCGCGGTATCGCGCTTTGTGCTGCCCATCTGCACCACCATCAACATGAATGGCTGCGCCGCCTTTATCCTCATCACCTCGCTCTTTGTGATGCAAAACGCCGGTCTTGAGCTTTCGATGTCCACCATGCTCACCTGGCTGGTGATTGCGGTGCTGGCTGCCGTGGGCAATGCCGGCGTACCCATGGGCTGCTACTTTTTAACGCTGTCGCTGATGAGCGGCATCGGCGCCCCCATCGGCATTATGGGCGTAATTTTGCCTATATACACTATTATTGATATGATCGAAACTGCCGAAAACGTCTGGTCCGATTCCTGCGTCTGCGCTATGACCGACCACGACCTGAAGGGCAAGCTGCAGGAGGAAAACGCGTAAGCGGCGTTAATAAAAGAATTGTTAAGCTTAGGACAGGACTAGCGCCTGTCCTATTTTTGTCACTTTCCCAAATGCGTTTGATGGTACAATATGAGTACAGCTTGACGAAGGAGGCGCATTGCAATGACGGAAAGGATGCGCTTGCCTCATAAGCAGCATGCTCATTATAGTGACTTTATAAAAAAAGAGAGGCGATGTGCCTCTCCTTTTGTTTTGTGCTTATTTGTGTTTACAAAGCATTGATATAAGTAGACCTTTCACCTTCAGGTATGCCCAAGGCATCCATAGCCTGCTTTGCACTGAGCTTCATATTTTTCATAAGATTTTTCAAGGAAGTAATATTGGTCTCCTTAATTGCTTTTTGAGCAGCCTTTTGGGCAGCTTCCCTTGCGGCTTCCTGGCGATTACGCTCAATGATATCACACATAATTTTAATACCTCCTTCAGTAGTCTTAAAAATACGCTTTTGCGCAGATACGGCCGGGAATCGTTCGTCATAAAAGCTATCCTCTGTATTATAGCATGAAAGCAAATGAGTGTGAACAGCTTTTCTGCTGATAAAAAAAATATCCAAAGGCCACATTGGCGCCAGCAAAAAAGAGAGGCGATGCGCCTCTCCTTTTGTTTTGCACTTATTTATCCTTATGCGCCAGCAGCTGCTCCAACGTGTGCCAGCCAAGCACCGCGCACTTTACACGCGCAGGCATGTGCGACACGTCCTTCAGCACGCCTGCCTCCTCCAGCTCGTCAATTTCGTCCTCGCCGGCGGTGCCCTTAATCATGCGCAAAAAGATGTCTGCCAGGCGCAGGGCCTCCTCCTCGCTCTTGCCGATGACGAGGTCGAGCATCATATCCGCGCTGGCCTGGCTGATGGCGCAGCCGCTGCCGATGAAGGCACCGTCTACCACCTTGCCGTCTGCGAGCTTGAGCTTCATGGTGATGTCATCGCCGCAGCTGGGGTTGTAGCCGCGCATCTGCACGTCTGCGTCCTCCAGCTCGTGCTTGTGGGCGGGGTGCATATTGTGGTCGATCAAAATTTCGTTATAAAAGCTTCTGTTATCTGCCATAGCCCATTCTCTCCCTTATCGTGCGCAGGCTGCCTATAAAGCGCTGCACGTCGTCTGCCGTGTTATAAAATGCCAGGCTGGCGCGGGCGGTGGCGCCTGTGCACAGGTGATCCAAAAGCGGCTGGGCGCAGTGGTTGCCGGCGCGGATGTTTACGCCGTCCGCATCCAAAATAGCGGCGATGTCGTGCGGATGCACGCCGTCCACCGTAAAGGTGAGGATGCCCTTGTGCTCTGCGGCCGTTTTGCCGCCGATGATGTGCACGCCCTCGATCTGCTGCATAGCATCAAATGCCAGGCGTGTGAGTGCTGCCTCGCGCGCTTCAATGACGTCAAAGCCGATGCTGTTGATGTAGCCGATGGCGGCAGCAAGACCGGCAGCGCCGGCGGCGTTGACCGTGCCTGCCTCAAACTTGTGCGGCAGCGGTGCGTACTCCTGGCCGTCGCGGCTCACAAAGCTAATCATTTCGCCACCGCTGAGGAAGGGGGGCATAGCCTCAAGCAGCGCCTTTTTGCCATACAGCACGCCAATGCCCATGGGGCCGAGCATCTTGTGGCCGCTGAAGGCGACAAAGTCGGCGTCCATCTTTTGCACGTCAATCGCCATATGGGGTGCGCTCTGCGCTGCGTCGATAACGGCCACCGCGCCCACCCTATGCGCTGTGCTGATTAATTTGGCGATGGGGTTGAGGCGGCCCAAAACATTGGACACCTCGGCCATAGCCACGATTTTAGTCTTGTCTGTGACTGCTGCCTCAATCGCCTCGTCGCTGATGCTGCCGTCGGCCGCACATTCGATATACTTCACCACTGCACCCGTAGCCGCCGCCACCATGCGCCAGGGCAGCATATTGCTGTGGTGCTCCATAATCGTGGTGACGATCTCGTCGCCTGCCTTAAGGTTGTGCAGGCCGTAGCTGTAGGCAACAAGATTAAGGCTTTCTGTGGTGTTGCGGGTGAAGATGATCTCCTGCTCGCTTTGGGCGTTAATAAATTTTTGCACACTCACGCGTGCGTCCTCATATATATCCGTTGCCTGCATGGCCAGATCGTACAGGCCGCGCAGGGGGTTGGCGTTGTGCGCCAGGTAAAACTCACGCTCCGCCTCAATTACGCACAGCGGCTTTTGCGTTGTCGCCGAATTATCCAGGTAGGCAACATCCTTAGCTGCCAGCAGCGGAAAATCCTTTTTATAATCAGCGGCAAGAATATCTATATCATTTGCCATCTGCCATCACTCCTTCCAGGTAACGCTGCACCAGCTGCACCGTCTCCTCGTCCTCTATGCGGCGGCACAGGGCGTCAATCCTGGCCCTGGCCATCATGTCCACTGCCTCCTGCTCGCCAAAGCCGCGGCTCATGAGATAAAAAAGCAGCTCCTCGTCCAGCTTGCCAATGCTGGCGCCGTGGTTGCCCTGCACATCCTCCTCGCTGCACAAAATCAGCGGGATCGTCTGGTTCACCACGTCGTCGGATAAGAGCAGCACCGTTTCCCTTTCGTCGCCCACGGCACCGGCGCAGCCGTTTTTGAAGTCAATCGTGCCGCGGTACAGCTTGCGTGCGCCCTGCTGCAAAACGCCGTCCGCGCTCATATTGCAGGTGGTTTTTTTGCCATAATGGTTGGCGATAAAGTTCATATCGATGCTCTGAGCGCGGCGGCCGTAATAGCCCACGGCAGCGGCAAAATCCGCGCCCTCGCCCACAAGCTCCGCACGCACGCCGTCATAAATCTTATCCGCACCCAGCGCCAGCTGCAAAACCTCCAGGCCTGCGCCCGCCGCCAAACTGGCGCCCACGTCGTTGATATGGGTAAAGCCGCGGCCCAAAAGCTGCACCTGCACCAGCTTCACCCTCGCGCCCGCAGCCAAAAGCAGCTTGGTCTGCACGCTGGCAGTGCCGGCGGCCGCCAGCGGCGCGATATAGGTCATATACACGGTGAGGTCGCTGCCTGCGTGCGCGTCAATCTCCAGGCGGTTGTAGCAGCTTGTTTTATCATCATAGCGCAGCGTTACAGCCGCCACGCTCCTGCCTGCATCGGCCACAAGGCGCAGGCTCTGCCCCCCGCCAAGCTTGGCCATGTCTTCGCCCGCACCCGTAGGGATGTGCGCAAAGGAGGCAGCGTGCACGGCGCACACATTGCCGCCGCTGCAGCTGCAGGCAGCACTTTTATTTAAGCACACGCTGCCCTGGCAGGCCACGCGCGGCTCGCAGACATCCTGCGGCGCGGGCACGGCGGTAAGCGTGCTGCAATTCATCTTCAACCTGTTCCAGGTAGGAGCAGGAAGCCGGTTTAACGTTAATTCTTCTAGCATTTGCTTGCCTCCTTAACCTATACTGCCCTGCATCTCCAGGCGGATGAGGTTGTTCATCTCCACGGCGTATTCCAAAGGCAGCTCCTTAGACACATTATCGGCAAAGCCGCTGACGATCATCGCCCTGGCCTCCTCCTCGCTGATGCCGCGGCTCATGAGGTAAAAGACAGCCTCGTCGCTGATGCGGCCTATCTTGGCCTCGTGGCCGATATCGGCGTCCGCCGTGCGCACGTCAATCGCAGGGATGGTGTCCGAGCGCGAAATATTATCGAGCATCAGGCTTTGGCAGGAAACAGATGATTTGGCCTGCTTGGCCTTATTAGTGACCACCACGCTGCTGCGGAAGGTGCTTACGCCCCCGCTCTTAGAAATAGAACGGGTGTTGACAACGCTCGCGGTTTTGGGCGCATTGTGCACCACCTTGCAGCCTGTGTCAAGGTTTTGGCCGTGGCCGGCGAAGGTGACGCCCGTGAACTCGCTGCGCGCGCCTGTGCCGTTTAAGATGCTCATGGGGTACAGGTAGGAAACGTGCGAGCCAAACGAGCCCGACACCCATTCGATGGTGCCGCCCTCGGCGACAATGGCGCGCTTGGTGTTGAGGTTATACATATTCTTGGACCAGTTTTCGATCGTGGAATAGCGCAGCTTGGCATTTTTGCCAACAAACAGCTCCACGCAGCCGGCGTGCAGGTTAGCCACGTTGTACTTGGGCGCGCTGCAGCCTTCAATAAAGTGCAGGTCCGCACCCTCCTCCACGATAATCAGCGTATGCTCAAACTGGCCTGCGCCCTTGGCGTTGAGGCGGAAGTACGACTGCAGCGGGATGGCCACGCTCACGCCCGCAGGCACATAGACAAAGGAGCCGCCGCTCCACACTGCGCCGTGCAGGGCCGCAAACTTGTGGTCATAGGGGGTGACAAGCTTCATAAAATGCCCGCGCACCATTTCGGCGTAGGGACCGTTTAAGGCGCTTTCCATATCGGTATAGATGACGCCCTGCTCCTCTACCTCCTTGCGCACATTGTGGTACACCAGCTCCGAATCGTACTGCGCGCCCACGCCTGCCAGGCTCGTCTGCTCCGCCTGCGGAATGCCCAAGCGCTCAAAGGTGTCCTTAATATCAGCCGGGACATCCTCCCACTTGCCCTGCATGGCCGTGTTGGGGCGCACGTAGGTGACAATGCTTTCCATGTGCAGGCCCTCGATAGAAGGCCCCCAGTTGGGGATTTGCAGGCTGTTATATATTTCCAAAGACCTGAGGCGGAAGTCGTGCATCCACTCCGGGTCATGCTTTTCGCGCGAAATCTTTTCCACGATCTCAGGCGTCAGGCCCTGTTGGATGCGGTAGGCGTCCCTGTCCTCGTTACGGAAGTCATAAAGGCTTCTGTCTATATCTTCAACATAGGTTTTTTCTTCCATATTCTCCACCAGTTACTCTTTATTTTGCCAAAAACTGCTCAAAGCCGTGCCTGCTGACCTCATCCACCAGCTCGGGGCCCGCGTTCTTAATAATCTCGCCCTGCGCCAGGATGTGCGTTTTGTCAACGTGCAAAGCGTCCAAAATTTTGGTGTTGTGCGTAATAATCAAAAGCGCGCCCTGACGGTGCTCCTGGAAGGTCTTGATGCCCTGGGAGACAATCTTCACCGCGTCCACGTCCAGGCCGCTGTCGGTTTCGTCCAAAATCGCCAGCTTGGGGTTGAGCATTAAGAGCTGCAAAATTTCGGCCTTCTTCTTTTCGCCGCCGCTAAAGCCCATGTTCAAATCACGCTCGGCGTATTTGGCGTCCATCTGCAGCAGTGCCATCGCCTGGCGCAGCTCCTTGCGAAAATCCCACGCCTTAATGCGCACACCGCGCTGCTGCTCGAGCGCCGTCTTCAAAAAGCTGCTGAGGCTGATGCCCGGCACCTCCAGCGGGTTCTGGAAGGACAAAAACAGTCCTGCCTTGGCACGCTTATCCACCGCCAGGTGCGTAATATCCTCGCCGCCGAAGCGGATGGCGCCGCCTGTGACGGTGTATTTGGGGTTGCCCATGAGCGCGTAGCCCAAAGTGGACTTGCCTGCGCCGTTGGGGCCCATCAGCACGTGCGTTTCGCCGGGGGCGATATCAAGATTAATATTATGCAGGATCTCCTTGTCCTCTACATTGACTACAAGGTCCCTTACCTCCAATAATTGCTCTGCCATATTTATCCTCCAATCGGGGCGGCAGTGCGTGCTGCCCCTAAAATTTAATTCCCACATTTCTAGTATGAATTACATACTCTATTATAAAATTATTTCTGTAACTATGCAAGCATCAAGACGGCCTATCCACGGCAAATTTACAAAAAAGTTGCAGGGTGCGCACCAAAATTTCCTTGCTGCCGCATTCTTATTATTATATAATATTTTTATGAAAAATTGTAGGGAGGTGCGCCAAATTATGGCTAAACAGGCAAAATTCACCGTCTATGAAAAGCTGTCCAAAAAAGCGCAGCGCGAAATCAATAAGGCCAGGCGTGGCAGCTGGGGGCTTGTCAGGCCCGTCACCAAAGTCAAGCCGTCGGCCAAGCTTTATAAGCGGTCGCAAAACAGGCAGGCTGCAGCAGGTTACCCCCTGGGGCAGCCTGTTTTTTTGTGCGCATAGGGGTGTTGTTTGACTATTCACACACTTTAGTATATAATCTAAGCAATAACCAAATAAAGCAGTGCCTGCCGGCCTTTGCGTCGGCAGTGAAATCTGGCGCATACCTGTGAGTATTAGTAGTACGTTGAATACCAATAACTACTAATCACTCCCCTCATCTGCCATTTGCAGTACCC
>CAVKMV010000068.1:986-10060 GCA_963657675.1 Ruminococcus intestinalis | reverse complement strand
TGCTTTGATATCTTCTTCTGTGGCATATTTTATAATCATATGATTTTCCTCCAACCTTCGCTTTTTAACCCGTGGATGGTGGCAGCTAATACGTAGTAGCTGATGCTATGCCACCATCTGGGGATTATTATTTACTCAACAGGACCCGTTATGCTTTATAAACCGTTTTTACTCATTCATTCCGTGGATGAATTTGCCTATATCAAATTTTTTGCCTTCCAGCAGAGTATCAATCCGTGCAGTGACGACATCGTTATTACTTAGGCGGCGTGCGGTGATAAGTGAGCTGTGGATGGCAGGCGTGATAAATTTTGTTCCCCAATCATCCAAAATGCCACAGGCGATGCCGCGCGGCAGATCGTAAATAGATTCCAGCGCTGCGCAGATAATGGCCTCTCCCTGGCCAGGGTGCGTGCTGAGATAACGCAGCGGTACCATCAGCGCATCCTGCTCGCTGCTGTAGTGCGGCAGCAGTGCCTCTATTTGCTGCAGGACGCGCTCTGAACGCTGCTCGCCTTCGTAGGATAAGAGATAGGGCAGAAGTGCTGTTTCATCCGGATGCTCCAGCCAATAGTCGTATAAAAACTGCCAGATATCCATGTCCAGCTCAAAGGCCAGGTCACAAAGCTGGTAGTTGATTTGCCCGTCCTTGAGAATGCCGGCGGATATATCCTCGCGCCAGTCCTTGCTGTAGATGATTTTTTCGCAGGCCGCGATAAGCAGCGAGCATTGGTTGAGCGTAAGCTGGGAGAGGTTTTGCTCATCGAGCAGCTGCTGCAGGGAGCGGGCATAGGAGATCATATCTAAAATGTCCTCCGGATGTGTTGCCAGCCGCTCCGACTGCTTAAGCAGGTTTTGTAGCATAGGATACAGGCTGATATCAGCAATGTTAAACTGCTCTTCGACGAGGTCGATGGGAAAATGGTTGAGCATAATCAGATAGTTACCTAAAATCACAACAGCGCTCTTATAGAGCTTATACTCTAAGGGCTGCTGCAGTAGCTGGCCAAGCTTTATAGCTGTGATGAATTTTACGGCCAGGGGCGGATATTCCACATCGATTTCCGGACCATATTCCAGCAGCCAGAGGCGTTCCTCATCGCTACGGCAACGACAGTCGAGGATGGCAAAAACCTTGCCCCAGCCGTTGGTGCAGCGGATCAATTCCCAAATTTCATTTTGCGGACTAAAGTTCGTCAGGCGGCAGGCATATAAAAAGGCAAAGGTAAATTCTTCGCAGTGGGCAAGGCGCACAAGATCCTGCCACAGCTCCTCGTCCTTATTTTGCAGTTGCTCCATGCCGTAGATACCAAAAAGCAGGATAGCGAACTTTACCTGCTCGCGTTGTTCGGCATTGTAAAAAAAGCGGCGCGCCAAATCATAGACCATGGCGTTCATCTCACCGCCGTCAAAGGCTTCCACAAAGTGATCGCTGTATTCTGCAAACACGGTACCGGTAAGCGCCTTGTACAGCTTACTGCGCTGCTGTTGCGCCGGCTCCTGCAAATAGGCACGCAAAAGCTTGAGCAGCTTGCTCGCAGCCATGGGATTAGGGATGGAGCCCATGGTATAGTAAAAGGCATCCTCTCCTCCTAAGGGCTTGGGAATGGTGCTAAAACGGTCGTCGCACAGCTGCATTGCATTAAAGCGCCCGTGTGCGTCCAAATGCTCTATTACATAATTATAAATTGTCTGCTTCATATAAATACCTCATATAAGAATGTCGGCCGCGCTTACACAATCGTGCCGCCGCCGACAACGATGTCGCCGTCATACATAACTACAGATTGTCCCTTGGTAATGGCGCGCTGCGGCTCGTCAAAAATAATAGTAAGCGTATCTGCATCAGGCTGGGTGACGGTGGCCCACTGCTCTGCATGGTGATAGCGTATACGTGCTTTGACGCGGCGTGCGCCGACAATAGCATCACAATCAATGAGATTGATATTTTTAGCAGTTACGTTTTTAGTAAACAGGCCGTCGTTGGTGGCAAGGATGACGGTATTATTTTGGGTGTCAATTTCCTTGACGTACATGGGCTGCGGCAAGGCCAGCCCCAAGCCCTTGCGCTGGCCTACTGTGTAATGGATGATGCCCTTGTGGCGACCCAGTACCGTGCCGTTTTCGTCAGCAAAATTGCCTGCAGGGAACTTGCGTCCCAGGCGTGCTTCGATAAAGTCGGCATAGGTGCCTTCCTTGATAAAGCAGATATCCTGGCTGTCGTGCTTGTGCGCATTGACAAAGCCATGCTTTTCGGCGATGGCGCGCACTTCGGTTTTGTGCAGACCACCAAGGGGAAACTGCACGTGCGCCAGCTGCTTTTGCGTCAGCGAATACAGCACGTAGCTTTGATCCTTGAGCGGATCGACAGCCTTGCGCAGCAGGTAGCGGCCTTTGGCTTCATCGTAGTTGATTTGTGCGTAATGGCCTGTAACGACGTAATCGCAGCCAAGCTCCTGCGCACGCACGAAAAGCTGATCAAATTTCAGATAGCGGTTGCAGTCAATGCAGGGGTTGGGTGTCTGGCCATGGACATAGGCATCGACAAAACGGTCGATAACGTCATGCTCAAAACGGTCGGCAAAATTAAAAACATAGTAGGGCATGCCCAGGTTAGCGGCGACGCTGCGGGCATCTGCCACATCATCAAGCGAGCAGCAGCTGTGCACTTTGGGGATACCCACGTCATCATTGCTGAAAAGCTTCATGGTGACGCCTGTGCATTCATATCCCGCCTCTAGCATCAGCAGGGCGGCAACGCTGGAATCCACACCGCCGCTCATAGCGATTATTGCTTTTTTATTCATAAGTTTCTCCTTGCTTCTTTAATCTAACGTACGGCGTACATCGCCGATATCTGTGACTATATTATAGCCAGCCATTTTCACACGTGCCTCCAGACAGCCGCGGCATTGCGCTGCCTCCTCGCCTGTGCAGATTTTGTTGGCATAAAGCTCATACAGCCTGCGCACACTTGCAGGCGAAAGGTTGGGCATCACGACGTTGCCGCCGGCCTGCAGTCCCAGCTCGCGCCCATTGGGGGCGATGGTGCCGAGCGCCGTGGTGGCAGGCAGCAGCGCGTAGGGAAACATAAGGCGCAGGATGGACAGCAGGCGCAGGCTTGCGCTTAGCGTGCCGCTGGTTTTATCCTTAAAGGGTGTGTGCGCGTGGGTGATATAAGGTCCGATGCCAATCATATCAGGCGCAAGCTGCTGCAGAAAGCGCAGGTCGGTCAGCAGGTTCTGCGGCGTCTGCCAGGGCGAGCCCACCATGAAGCCTGCACCTACCTGGTAGCCGATTTCCTTTAGGTCAAACAGGCAGCGCTTGCGGTTGGCAAGGCTCATGCCGGCAGGGTGCAGCCTGCGGTAATGTGCTTCATCTGCAGTTTCGTGACGCAACAGGTAGCGGTTGGCACCGGCGTCAAAATAAGCCTGGTAGCTGGCGCGCTCCTTTTCGCCGATGGAAAGCGTAATGGCGCAGTCCGGGTGATTTTTGCGGATGGCGCTGATGATGCTGCAGATTTTATCATCTGTAAAATAGTGATCCTCGCCGCCCTGCAGCACAAAGGTGCGGAACCCAAGCCTGTAGCCTTCGGCGCAGCAGACGAGAATCTCCTCCTGCGTCAGGCGGTAGCGCTGCACCTGGCTGTTAGCGGCACGTATGCCGCAGTAGTAGCAGTTGTTCCTGCAATAGTTGGTAAATTCTATCAGGCCGCGGATATAAACGCTGTCACCGTAATATTGGCGGCGGATTTTATCTGCTGCCTTGGCCAGCAGGGCATTTATATCAGGCTCTGTGCTGGTGATTAGTGCCAGCAGCCCGTCATCCGGCAAATCGTGCTCATGGGCGAGGCTGGTAATTAACTGTGCTGTCTGCGCCATGATGTCACCTCCGCAGGCGTGTGACTGCCGCGCTCACCTTGGCGATGATGGTTTGTACCTCTTCCATAGTGTTGTAGCCGCTGAGCGAAAAACGCAGCGCGCTCTGAGCCATTTCAGGCGTAAGTCCCATAGCCCAAAGCACGTGGCTGGGGTCAAGCGAACCGGCGGAGCAGGCAGAGCCTGAGGAGGCGCAGATGCCTTCATTGCTCAAAAGCGAAAGCAGTGCTTCGCCATTTACACCGGCAAAGCTGTAATTGACTGTTCCCGGCAGGCAGTGCTCACGGCTGCCGTTAAAGCTGCTGCAGTCAATCTGGTCCAGACCTTTGCGCAAGGCATCGCGCAGGCTGGTGATATAGGCAGTGCTCTGCTCCATGTGCTCTGCAGCGTCTGCCAGTGCTGCTGCAAGGCCTGCAATCCCCGGCAGGTTTTCGGTGCCTGCGCGCTTGCCGCGCTCCTGACCGCCGCCGCGGATGAGGCTGGTGAGCAGCAGGCTGCCCCTGGCGTATAGCAGGCCTACTCCCTTGGGACCATGGAATTTGTGCGCTGATAGTGACAGCATATCAATATTATCACGCTGGACATCAATATCAATGTGACCGGCGGCCTGTACTGCGTCCGTGTGGAAGACGATGCCGTGGCTGCGGCAGAGTTCGCCGATTTCCTTGATTGGCTGGATGGCGCCGGTTTCGTTATTGGCGTACATTACGGAAACAAGGCAGGTGTCGGCACGTAGGGCCTGCGCCACCTGGGCGGTGCTTACACGTCCGTCTGCCGCAGGCTCTAGCAGCGTTACCTCAAAGCCATCCTCCTGCAACGCCTGCAGTGTGTGCAAAATAGCGTGGTGCTCCATGGCGGTAGATACAATGTGTCGTTTTCCCAGGCCCTTGCCATAAGCAGCGGCGCTGATGAGTGCCTGGTTATCGGCCTCGCTGCCGCCGGAGGTAAAAAATATCTCGCGCGGGGCGCAGTGCAAAACACCTGCAACCTGCCGGCGCGCGGCGAAGAGGGCAGCAGCGCTGCGCTGTCCTAAAAGGTGCACGCTCGAGGCGTTGGCATAGATTTCGTTTAGATAGGGCAGCATTGCCTTGATAGCAATGTCGCTCATTTTTGTTGTGGCTGCATTATCTGCATATATAAATTGCTTATCCATAATATTAAAATATTCTTCCTCTCGCTGGTAAATCCTCTATGTATCTGTGGATTTTTCACAAATTACTATATCAACCGCAGGAAAAATAATTCCTACTGCCTTAATATGTTTCATATGGTACAGTACAGAGCAGGCTTTGTCAAGAATGGAAAAATTTTAATTTCCTTGTTGACAAGTCCCAAAATAACTGTATAATAATACCTATAAAACAGCTATGATTACTAGAGATTATAGCGAAGGGATTGAGAATGATGAAATTATCCAAGCTGATACCGGGCTGGCGATGTTGTTGCTAGTAGCGACATTGTTTAAAAGCTTATAGATGCAATAGAACTGACAGACTGATATAAAGGAGAGATTTATTATGGCAATTTATACTAGCATTACCGATTTGATTGGCGGGACTCCGCTTTTGGAGCTGAAAAATTATGAAGCAGCAAATAACCTGGAAGCAAAAATCGTCGCTAAGCTGGAATACTTTAATCCTGCTGGCAGCGTCAAGGATAGAATTGCTAAGGCAATGATTGATGATGCCGAAGCAAGCGGTGCCTTAAAGCCGGGGGCTACTATTATTGAGCCCACCAGCGGCAATACCGGCATTGGCCTGGCAGCTGTGGCTGCTGCCCGCGGCTACAAAATCATCCTGACAATGCCTGAGACGATGAGCGTTGAACGCCGCAACCTGCTGAAGGCTTATGGCGCGCAGCTGGTGCTGACTGATGGCGCCAAGGGCATGAAGGGGGCGATCGCCAAAGCGCAGGAGCTGGCTGCAAGCACTCCCAACAGCTTTATTCCCAGCCAGTTCACTAATCCGGCGAACCCTGCTACACACAGGGGCAGCACAGGCCCGGAAATCTGGCAGGACACAGAGGGCAGGGTTGATATTTTTGTGGCTGGCGTCGGCACCGGCGGTACTGTTTCCGGTGTAGGCCAATACCTAAAATCCCAAAATCCCGCTATCAAGGTTGTGGCTGTCGAGCCCGCAGGCTCCCCGGTGCTTTCAAAGGGCGTTGCCGGTGCGCATAAAATCCAGGGCATTGGCGCAGGCTTTGTTCCTGAAACCTTGGATACGCAAATTTATGATGAAATCATCGCCGTTGAAAACGAGGATGCCTTCAAGACCGGCCGTGCTATCGCCCATGGCGAGGGCGTGCTGGTGGGTATTTCCTCCGGTGCGGCTGTTTATGCCGCCACCGTTTTGGCAAAACGCCCTGAAAACAAGGGCAAGGTTATCGTAGCACTGCTGCCTGACACCGGTGAGCGCTACCTTTCCACTCCGTTATTTGCTGAATAAGCAGATATATACATATCACATCCCATTTCCTAAATTAAAGGGGGCAGCTTAGCAAGGGCTGCTCCTTTTAATTTGCCACATATGCCTATGAATACACGTATACTTTTGCAGGTAGTGCATTAGCAGCTTCTAACCCCTAAACAAATTGCTTGATTTGTGGTATTATTTTCTTAGTATTTTTTAGCTTATAATAAGGAGTGATAGATTTATGACAAGTGCAAAGGAATTGCAGAAGGAGCTTACCTGGGAGTTTCCGCATATCGCGAAAAAGGCAGCTGACAGCAAGGAGGCTGCCTATGCTTATTGCGAGGGCTACAAGGATTTTTTAAACAATGCTAAAACTGAGCGTGAATTTACTGCTAAAGCGGTTGAGTCCCTGCAGGCTGCAGGCTACGTTCCCTTTGAGGCAGGCAAAGGCTATAAGGCTGGCGATAAGGTATATTTTGTCAACCGTGGCAAGGCCATTTTGATGTCCACCTTTGGCAGTGCGCCGCTTAATGAGGGTGTGCGCCTGAACGTGGCGCATATTGATTCACCGCGCCTGGATTTGAAGCCGAACCCTGTATATGAAAACCATGAAATGGCATATTTTAAAACACACTATTATGGCGGCATCCGCAAATACCAATGGGTGACGATACCACTGGCCATGCACGGCGTCATCATCAAAAAGGATGGTACTGTTGTGCCTGTATGCGTGGGTGAAAAGGCAGGCGACCCTGTATTTTGCGTTACCGACCTTCTGCCGCACCTGGGTGCCAAGCAGAACGAGCGTAAGCTGGGCGAGGGCATTAAGGGCGAGGAGCTGAACATCGTTATCGGCAGCCTGCCCTTTGTGGATGACAGCGAGGAGGGCGTAAAGGACGCTGTAAAGCTGAATACGCTGGCCCTGCTTAATGAGATGTATGGCATTACCGAGCGCGATTTTCTGCGTGCAGAGATTGAATTTGTGCCCGCAACCAAGGCTGCAGATGTCGGCTTTGACCGCAGTTTGATTGGTGCCTATGGCCAGGACGACAAGGTTTGCGCCTATACTGCACTGACGGCGGAAATCGATACTAAGGCGCCGCATTTTACTACGGTGACGGTGCTGGCAGACAAGGAGGAAATCGGCTCCTATGGCAACACAGGCTTAAATTCTGACTTCGTCCTGCATTATCTGGAGGATTTGGCGGAAGCTCAGGGAGCTGACATCCGCAGCCTGCTGCGTCATACCACCGCGCTTTCTTCTGATGTCAATGGCGCCTATGATCCGTCCTTTGCCTCTGTTTACGAGGAGCGCAACAGCTGCTTTGTCAACAAGGGACCGGTGCTGACTAAATACACCGGCGCACGTGGTAAATCCGGCTCCAACGATGCCAGTGCCGAGACCATGGCCAAGGTTATCAGTATCATGGATGCAGCAGATGTATATTGGCAGATTGGCGAGCTGGGTGCTGTTGACGAGGGCGGCGGCGGTACGGTAGCACTGTATGTTGCTTCTATGGATATGGACGTGGTCGATTTGGGCGTGCCCATCTTGTGCATGCATTCTCCCTTTGAGCTGAGCTCCAAGCTTGATGTATATTATACCTATAAAGCATTTGCTGCTTTTCTGGAGAGCGATAAATGAGCGTGATTAGTGAGCTTTTGCAGGCGGGAAAAAAGCAGCGCGTCCTGGTTTTGTGCAATGAGGACGAAATTGCAGGCTTACAGGCACAGGGTCTGCCTGTAAGCGCTGAGGACAGCACGCTGTCTATGCAGCATTTAAAAATGGCGCGGCTGGAGGCAGAGCGCCGCCATGGATTGAATGACGGCCTGCAGGTTTTTGCTGTTACGCCTGCAGCAGAGCAGACTGTAGCAGCAGAGCGCGCCTTGATTTACGCTATGCTTGTGCGCTGCCGCAAGGTTATCAGCTGCCGCGATAAGCTGGAGGATATGCTGAAGTTTGACGACCGCGAGGGCTGGGGTGCCTATAAGCAGGAGTACGAGGATAAGGTGCTTGAAGTTTATAAGGCCACCTGGCGTGATGCACAGGTGTATCCTTATGTTATTATTGATAACATCAAGGAATATAACAAGAACGAAAGCTATATCCTCAAGCAGCTTTACTGGCATTTGGCAGAGCGCACGCCGGGAAAACTAAACGAGGGCGATGCGCGTATGATAAACGAGCTGCGAAAAATGTTTTGTGATTTGAGCGTGGGCCTTTTGCAGGCAGACGTTGTTTTGGTGAGTGCAGGGCTGGAGGATGCGGAGCTTTTAGCCTTGGCAACAAAATTTATGTGGCATGGCGAAGCAAGAGTGATACGTTTATAAATGCGTAAAAGGCTGCGCTGGACCTAAATCACAAGAAACGTTTAAGTATTGGCCGTATAAAAGGAATTGGTAGATACTTTATTGTTTTGTTATAGGGTTTGTATTATACTATTCACATAGATGGAAATCTATGTGGATTTTTTTTAGGTAAAATTTGAGCCGGAGAGGTGTCTGCTATGTATAACGGATATATTGAGAATGCTGAACAAATAGAGTTCCTAAAGAAAAAATTAACAGGCCATAATATCTTGTTGGGAGCAGCGGGGACTGGAAAAACAAATTTAGCTATAGCTAAGATACAGGAAATAGTTCGCAAAGAAAACGTCGGCAATACTTTGTTTGTTACCTATACTAATGCTTTGACTAATACTTGTGCCAAGGATATAAAAGAATTATTCGAAACAGCTTCCTTGTTTGGCGAGCCGAAGGTTGAAATCAGAACGTTCCATAG
>CAVKMV010000068.1:0-976 GCA_963657675.1 Ruminococcus intestinalis | reverse complement strand
TATGAGAATATAGTTCGTTCTAACAGACGCATCAAATCCATCAGGAAGAACGTTAGAAAGTATTATTGGTACGTATACGAAGCATATTTGAAAACCTTGCGCAGAAGTTATGACTGTGATTTCAACGGGGCAGGCAGATACATTTTAGAGCTTGGCAGACATTATGAATTACCCAAATATGAATATATTTTTATTGACGAAGGACAGGATTTTTCCCCATCCGTTTTAAAAGCATTGGTAAGCCTGCTTGATAAGGACGGGACCCTGTTGTATCTTGGTGATGCAACACAGGAAATATATGGTTCAAGGCTTTCGTGGAAGGAGTTAGGCCTGTCAGTTAGAAATAAAATTACCAGATTGAACAAAAATTTTAGAAATACGATTGAGATAGGAAATTTTGCTATTGACATACTCAAGCATTCTGATTTTGCTATGGATGCAGACGAGGTTTTGTATCCTAAGGATATGCTTCGAAATGGCAAAAAACCAGTAGTCCTTACCACGCGTAACCTTTCTATTACAATGGCTATGATTGCTGATTATATCAAGAAGTACGATGATGAGAGGGTTTGCATATTATGCTATACCAATAGTGACGTGCAAAATTTTAGCAGATATCTGGCAGGTGAGGATATAGCGGCACAGACCACAACGGATAAGAATAATTATTTTTCCAGGGGAGGCAAGGTTACTGTATCTACCTACCATAGTGTAAAGGGCTTGGAATTCGATACAGTATTTCTTACCTGCTTTGACAGCGATTTTATAGATAATATTCCTATATCGCCGATGGAGGGGGAAGAAGAGCGTATTAATTTGGCTGCTAAATTATTTTATGTAGCTTGTACAAGAGCCAAGACTAAGCTCATTATTTGCAAGGAGCGCGAGCTGCCTTCTATTTTTCCTGCGGATAGTTTAAATTACAATAGTGTTACGCTTGGTCAGTTTGAAAATTATTTTGGTGAAGAGCAGGCTA
>CAVKMV010000067.1:2079-10276 GCA_963657675.1 Ruminococcus intestinalis | reverse complement strand
AAAAGGGTATGCGCGAAGCTATGGAAAAGGGTATCCTTGCCGGTTATCCTGTAGTGGATATGCGCATCACGCTGCTTGATGGCTCGTATCATACTGTCGATTCCTCTGAAATGGCATTTAAAACTGCTTCTAATATCGCCTTCAAGAAGGCCATGGAACAATGCAAGCCGGTGCTGCTTGAGCCTATTTACAGCTTAAACGTAACCTGTGCTGATTCTATGATGGGCGACGTTATCGGTGATTTGAACTCCAAACGCGGACGTATTCTGGGCATGCAGAGCGTAGAAGAAGGCCTGAGCGTAGTTACGGCCCAGGTACCCTATGCAGAAATTACGGAATATGCCGTAGATCTCCGCGCTATTACCCAAGGCCAGGGAACATTTGAGATGAAGTTTGATCATTACGAGGATGTTCCGCCTAAGATGGCTGAAAAGATTATCGCTGAACGTAAGGAAGCATAAAAACTGCATAATGTGATGGCGGATCTGCCCCTGCTTTAAGAGCATGGGGCGGATTTGCTTTTGCAAATATTCCAAGTAGCGACATCTGCTATATAACAGCTGCAATATATATATTAAAGGCATTGTATATATTCCAAAAGCGGATACACTGATTAATTTAATTAAAAAACAAACAAGTTGCTTGACAAATCACTTTATTTGCGATAACATATACTGCGTAAATATTCTGATTGCTGCTTCGATGATGAAAACAGTGCTTTTCTTGGCACTGTTTTTTTGTAGGAGATTGAGCTATTAGAAAATTGAGAAGAATGTCATATTTTTCTTGATTAATTTAGAACTATATGATAATATAACGACAGGGTAATATATGAGTACCAGTAGTATTGATTATCTATTAAAATTTCTTACCTATCTTGAGGTAGAAAAAAATTGCTCCCAACATACACTGACCAGCTACCAAAAGGATTTGGTTGCCTTTTCTGAGTTTATGAACAGACGGACAGGCAGGGACTTTTTATGGCAGCAGGTTAGCCCACTGTATGTACGTGGCTATCTGGCAGAACTCAATGAAAAGCAGTACGCCAGGCGTACGATAGCACGCAGGATTTCGGCCTTGCGGTCTTTTTTCAAGTTTTTGGTGCGCGAGGCAGTCATAGAGGTCAATCCTCTGATCAAGGTGCGCACGCCTAAGCTGGAAAAAAAGCTGCCGGCGTTTCTTGATGAGATAGAAATTAGCGAGCTGTTGGAGCTGCCTGATAAGAGCAAGCCTTTAGGGAGGCGTGACCAGGCTGTTCTCGAAATGCTTTATGCTACAGGCTGCCGTGTGTCGGAGCTGGTGGGGCTCACCACAGAGCGCGTAGATTTGGCTAATAGATACGTACTGCTGCTAGGTAAGGGTAACAAGGAAAGAGTTGTACCCGTGGGGCACACCTGTTGCCAGGCACTGGAGGCATATTATCCTGTACGCAGTGCCTTGATGCAAAAGCTGACAGGGCATGATTATATTTTTGTTAACAGCCGTGGCGGGCCGTTAACGGATCGCAGCGTGCGGCGCATTCTGGATAAGTATATCACTGCATTGGCGTTGCACAAAAACGTCAGTCCGCACACCATACGCCATTCCTTTGCTACGCATTTGCTGGAGCATGGGGCAGACCTGAGGGCAGTGCAGGAGCTTTTGGGACACGCCAATTTATCAACAACACAAATCTATACACACATAACCACAGAACGTGTGGCCGCAGTTTACAAAAAGAACCATCCACGTGCATAGTTCTTTAAAAAATATACAGGAGGGGTATAGCATGACATTATTGGAAAAAACTAGAAAAATCAACAAGCTATTGCAAAAGGGTGACAAGGTAGAGTTCAATGCCATTGCCCAGCTCTTGCGTGACGTGATTGAAGCTAATACTTATATTGTTGGCCGCAAGGGCGGAGTGAAGGGCTATGCGCTCATTCACGAATTTGAATGCGACATCATGCGTGAGCAGGTGTTGGATTCGATGTCCTTCCCTGAGGACTATCTTAATTTTATTATGGGCGTCAAGGAAACCTTGGCCAATATTCCGCATCAAAACCAAAACTGCTCCTTTGTTGCTGATACAAAGTGTATTTTTAAGGGTAAAATGACTACTGTCGTACCTATTTATGGCAACGGCGAGCGTCTCGGCACCTTGATTGTAGCTAAATATGATGCTGATTTTGATGATGAGGATTTGCTGCTGGCAGAGTATGCCGCTACAGTTTTGGGCGTAGAGATTTTGCATGACCGCGAGGCCGCAGTCGCAGAAGAGGTGCGCCGCAAGGCTATGGTGCAGGTGGCCTTTTCTACACTTTCCTTCTCCGAGCTTGAAGCTATCGCTAATATTATGGCAGAGCTGAACAGCGATGAGGGTCTGCTGGTTGCATCTAAGGTTGCAGACAGGGTTGGTATTACACGTTCTGTAATCGTCAACGCCCTGCGCAAGTTTGAAAGCGCCGGCTTAATCGAAACCAAGTCCTTAGGCATGAAGGGTACCTATATCCATGTGCTCAATCCGCTGGTTTTTGAGGAATTGAAAAAGAAGAACGTTACTAAGCTCTAATAAACAGACATACAAAACCCCGGTTGGAAGCTATCCAGCCGGGGTTAGTTTTTATTTAGCTGTAGAAGCCTTAGGCAGCTTTACCAAACAGGGTCTTGCGGGCTTCAAAGAAGAGGGCAATTGCCAGGATAAAGAGGACGATACCCAAAGCAGCAGTAATAATGTGGCTTGCCAGGTTAGCAAAGATAATCTGTGCTAAGGCAACCAGGGTTACGCAGAACATGAAGATCATCGGGATGATAACCATGAGGTTGGATTTGCCGACGCTCTTGAGCCATACGCCAACAGCCAAAAGGGAGAGGGCAGCCAGCAGCTGGTTTGCCGCACCAAAGATCGGCCAGATGGTGAGGTAGGAGCCCAGGGACATATAACCGGAAAGCACTACGGTGATTAAGGTAGCAACGTAGGCATTGGTCAAAATGCCGCCTTCTGTTTTACCGGTTTCGGCATTAACCTTGCTGAACAGCTCCTGGAAGATGAAGCGGCCCAAACGGGTTGCGGTATCCAGGGTAGTCATAGCGAAGGCCGAAATGGTGAGGGCAACAAAGCCCTTTGCAACACCAAAGGAGAAGCCCAGCTTGGTCATGAAGGTGCCTACGCCATCAGCAAAAACGTTAACAGGACCGCCGGCCTTGAGCAGGCTGGTGAGCTTATCGCCGCCAACGTAGCCTACAGCAACGACAGCAACTACTGCCAGCACGCCTTCCAGCAGCATAGAGCCATAACCGATAAGCTTGGCGTTACCCTCGCTGTCCAGCTGCTTGGAGGTTGTACCGGACGATACCAGGGAATGGAAGCCGCTGATAGCGCCGCAGGCAACGGTTACGAACAGCATGGGGAACATGGGGTTGGAGCCGTTTTTGGACGGGTCAAAGGTGGTGAAGGCAGGCAGCTGCATGGTGGGTTGGTAAATAGCAATGCCAACGAGGGCAAAGGCGATGCACGCATACAGCAGGAACGAATTTAAATAGTCACGCGGCTGCAGCAAAATCCATACAGGCGCGATAGAAGCGATGAAAATATAAACCATCAAAATGCATACCCAGACGTTTTTGGACAAATGCAGGGGATACATATTACCGGCGGCGATAGCAGCTACCAGCAGGATAACGCCGACTATAGTGCCGACGCTCAGGCTTACACCGCAGCGGTATACTGCCAGACCGAAGATAACGGCCAAAACGATGAACAGCATAGAAGCAGTTGCAGATTCGGGGCTGGCAACAAAGGTGGCAGCTACGATATTAGCAAAGGCAGCAATTACTACCAGCAGGGTTACGTATGCAAAGACGGAGAAGAGGAACTTGCCGCTCTTGCCCAGGGTTGAATCAATAATCTGACCGATGGTCTTGCCATCAAAGCGGATAGAAGCATACAACGCACCGAAGTCATGCACACCGCCAAAGAAGATACTGCCAATCAAAATCCACAGCATAACGGGAACCCAGCCAAACACAGCAGCGGTGATGGGGCCGACGATAGGACCAGCACCGGCAATAGAGGAGAAATGGTGACCCATCAAAACAGCAGGCTTAGTAGGCATATAGTCAACATTATCGCACAAACGCTCTGCCGGAGTTTTGCGGGTGGGGTCTACACCCCATTTTTTACACAGCCAGGAACCATAGGTTACGTAGGCGATGAAAAAGATAATCATCGAGCCTACTAACAGTAATAAACCACTCATGAACAACATCCTTTCTTTCCCTTTTGCAGCCTTGCAAAATAAATAAATCAGAAAATAATAACTACAATTGCACTATATATATCGCGTGCAACATAGAAACAGTATACCACAATAAAAGTTATTGTCAATAAATTGTTACAAAATAGTTCTTTAAATTACGAAACCCAAAAAGCTGTTAAGTTCTATACACAAGGTATAAAAGCTTAACAGCCGTGGATTACTTATATATCTGCAGGGAATAACTCAAGAAGATCCTCTGGTGATATTGTTACAATTGTGTGACAGAAAATAGCTTTTGGTTCTTTGCTCCTGCCTTATTAAAGTATAGTCTTTGCGCCGGGATATCTACGAGATAGAGCGCCAAATCGGCCCAGCCCTTGAGCGTAAAGCAGTAATCCTTGTGCTGTCTGGTGGCGACAAGCTGCGCCAGCGCGTCACTGCTTATACCCTCCTCACAGATGAGGACGAGCGTAAAGAGTGAGCTCATGTGCTCTGTGGTAGTTTGGAGCACAGCCATGCGATTTTTAGTAAACTGCAGATAGGGGGCAGCTAGCTCCACCGTCAGTGGCTGCTTAAGGTGGGCAGCATAAACATATTCGTTGTGCTGCACGCTATAGGTTTTTAAGCTGGGGACGACAAAATAGCCCTCGTCCGCGGCGTTAAGCTCTGCCGCCATAACAAAAGCTGGTGAGCTTGGCACAGGCTTATTATCATAATAATGCTGCAGACGCTGCTGCAGGCTTGTTAAATATTCTTGACCGTTCATGAGCAATTACATCCTTTATGATTGATAGCTTTTAGTATAAGCCATCAACTGCCTTTTGTCTAGTATGGTAAGGGCTCTGCCTTGCTCAAGGCAGGGGCAGCGCATAATAGTCAATAGCGTGGGCGTAGCAGTCTTTTTTAGCCACAGCTAACTCTTTTGCAAGAATTTCAAGAATTACTTCAAAAAGTATGTTATAATTAGTCTGTACTGTAATTTTTAGGAGGTTAGCATGAATCTGGTTATTGATGCCGTCTATCACGGCTTTAAGGTTTTACAAGCACAATTTGTGGAAGAAATAAATTCCCAGGCTTATATTATGGAGCACGTGCAAAGTGGCGCGCGTCTTTTTTATCTTGCTAATGATGATGATAACAAGGTGTTTTCTATTTCCTTCAGGACGCCGCCAGCAGATGACAGCGGTGTAGCGCATATTTTGGAGCATTCCTCGCTCTGCGGCTCGCGCAAGTACCATCTGAAGGAGCCCTTTGTTGATTTGGTCAAGGGCTCGCTGAATACCTTTTTGAACGCAATGACCTATCCTGATAAAACCATGTATCCCGTTGCCAGCCGCAACGACAAGGATTTTCATAATCTGATGGATGTTTATCTAGATGCGGTGTTCTATCCTTTGCTTTACGAAAACAAGTACACCCTGCGCCAGGAGGGCTGGCACTATAACATAGACAGCCTTGAGGGCGACCTCAGCTATAACGGCGTAGTATATAATGAAATGAAGGGCGTGTATTCCTCACCTGACGCTTATTTGGAAAACGAGGGGATGAAGGCGCTCTTTCCTGATAACTGCTACCGCTTTGAATCCGGTGGTTATCCTGACGCTATTCCGCAGCTGACGCAGGAAAAATTTGAGCAGTTCCACAAAACGTATTACAGTCCCGAAAATTCCTACATCTATCTATATGGTGATATGGACATCGACGCAACCATGGATTATCTGGACGCTGAATATTTGAGCCACTTCAGCAAAACAGGTACGGTTGAGTCTGAAATCACGCCGCAGGCGCCACTCGTGCGTACTGCCGAGGTGGAGGCCTTTTACCCCGTGGGGGCGGACGAGGACTGCAGCGGCAAAACCTACCACGAGCTTTCCATTGTCACAGCCAAGGCAACTGATATCCAGACGGTTGCTGCCCTGGGCCTGCTGAAAAACGTGCTTTTGGAGGGCGAATCCGCACCGCTGCGCCGTGCGCTTTTAGCTGCAGGTGTGGGCCAGACCATCAGCGGCAGCTTTATCTCCAGTATGCTGCAGCCGGTATTTTCTATCCGTGCCAGCGGCAGTGAAAAGGATGCGCGCGATAGGTTTGTCAGCGTCATTTACAAAACCCTGCAGGATATTACCATCAACGGCTTGGATAAAAAGCTGCTGGAGGCTAACCTCAATTCCCTGGAATTTAAGCTGCGTGAGGCCGACTTCGGCGGCTATCCCAAGGGCTTGATTATCGGCATCAGCATTATGGATAGCTGGCTATATGGCGGCAATCCCATCAGCAGCATCAGCTATAACAAGTACCTGCAGGCTCTGCGTGCAGGCATCAGCAGCAACTATTTTGAAGGTCTCATTGAAAATTATCTTTTAGATAATACGCATAAGGCTCTTGTTACCCTCCTGCCGCAGCCTGGCAAGGAGGAGGCCGACCAAGCCGCCGCTATCGCAAGGATGCGTGAACTGAAGGCTGGCATGAGCGAGAAGCAGCTACAGACATATATTGATGAATGTGCCGAGCTGCACCGCCTGCAGGCAGAGCCTGACAGTGAGGAGGCGCGTGCGTCTATCCCCGTGCTCAAGCGCAGTGATATCCGCCAGACGGTGGAGCAGATTGCAACGCAGGAAGAGGAGCTGGGGGAGAGCAGGCTGTTGTATCTGCCGCGCAAGACGAACAAAATTGCCTACACCAGCTTCTATTTTGACATTACGGATATCCCTGCCGAGCAGCTGCCGCTGTGCTATTTGCTGACGGACATCCTGGGCAAGTTTGATACTGAGCGCTACAGCTATCAGGAGCTGTCTACTAACGCTATTATGTACACAGGCGGCCTTGGCTTTAACGTGCGTGCCTATACCGAGGCCGAAAGCACCGAGCAATATAAAATTTATTTTGCTGTCAAAGGCAAGTGCCTGATTGACAACCTGCCACATATGCTGGATTTGCTGCGGGCTATTGGCAGCGAAAGCAAGTTGGATAACGTGGAGCGTTTGCAGGAGCTGGTTGCAGAATTAAAGACCGATTGGGATGATAACTTCTTCAACCGTGGGCAGACTGTAGCTATCACCAGGCTGTATTCCTACTGCTCTGCCGGTGCGCGTGTCAACGAGCAGGATGAATTCAGCTATTACCAGTTCCTGAAGCAGCTTGTAGATAATTTTGCTGGTGAAGCACCCGCTGTGCTGGCGCAGCTGCAGGCGCTCTGCAAACGCTTCTTTGAGCGCAGCCGCTTTATTTTGGCTTATAGCTGCGATGAACAGGATAAGAAAGGCGTAAGACAGCAGTGCCTGGACTTCATTAACAAGCTCCCTGAAGCAAAAATAGGCGAAGTGCCGCACATCCTGCCCGTGCCTGCCACCAACGAGGCTATTACTACTGCTGGCAAGGTGCAATATGTTGCTGCCGGCGGCAGCTTTGGCAAGTATGGTCACAAATACGTAGGTGCGATGGCAGTTTTGGAAACCATCCTGCGTTACGAATACCTGTGGACAAAAATCCGCATCCAGGGCGGTGCCTATGGTGCCACAGCGCGCTTTGAGCTTAACGGCGTGGGCGTGTTTGCCTCCTACCGCGACCCGCAGCTGGAAAAATCCTTGCAGGCCTACAAGGATTTGGCAGCCTGGCTCAAGACGGTGGAATTCCCGGAGCGCGAGCTGAACAAGTATGTTATTGGTACTATCAGCGGCATGGATACGCCCTTGACTAACAGCATGCGTGTAGATAAGGTGGCAGCGCAGTACCTCAAGCATGTGCCGCAGGAGCTGCGCCAGCGCATCCGCAACGAAATTTTGAACGTTACTAACGAGGATTTGCAAAAGCTGGGGCAGGTAGTAGAGGATATGCTCAGTGACGGCCTCATCTGCGTAGTTGGCGGCAAACAGCCAATTGAAGCAAACAAAGAATTGTTTAACGCTGTAATTAATGCGTAAGTCCTATACAATGCAAAACTCCCCTCGATGAGGGGAGTTTTG
>CAVKMV010000067.1:0-2025 GCA_963657675.1 Ruminococcus intestinalis | reverse complement strand
TTTGCATTGTAGGATAAATCATAGGTATTTGTACCTTAAATTACAAATGTCGCTTCCTTTATATGTAACAAAAAAGCAGCTCACAAAGAGCTGCTTTTCGTTTTTGGGATAATCATTCATTTTACAGGTATACCTGTAATCAAAGCATACGGAAGACAGAAATTACCTTGCCCAATACCTGAATATTGTCAGAGCCTACGATTGGCTGATACTTGTCGTTTTCCGGCTGCAGACGTACACTACGCAGCTCGCGGAAGTAACGTTTAACGGTAGTTTCCTCGCCGTCAATCAAAGCTACAACGATATCGCCGTTATTAGCAAAGTTCTGCTTGCGTGCGATAATGTAGTCATGGTCAAGGATGCCCGCATTAATCATGCTGTCACCACATACGGAAAGCATAAAGACATCGTCATCGCAACCAATCAAATCACGCGGAATAGGATAGGTTTCTTCAATATTTTCTACTGCCAGAATCGGCACGCCTGCTGTAACCTTGCCAACCAACGGCACCGGGACAAGCAGCTTGTTTCTCCAGGCATCGCTTTCGCTCATCAGCTCCAAGGCACGCGGCTTGGCAGCGTCACGCTGGATAAAGCCATACTCCTGCAGCTTTTTCAGATGGTTGTGTACGCTGGCACTGGAAGACAGGCCTACAGCGGCACCAATCTCGCGTACTGCCGGCGGATAGCCTTTATGATTAATGAATGTACGGACAAATTTTAAAATATTACGTTGGCGCTCTGACAGCATATCTTCGGTATAATTGCCGTCAAAATCAGGGGGGAGTGCTTTTCTTCTTCCCATGATGAACCCTCCAATCATGTGTTTATAGTATTACCTACCATAATTATAACAGATAAAACTAATTTCGTCAAACATTAGTGCGAACTCAATCGTAGTTCTTCCCTGAAGCGGGAAATAACGAAAATAACAATTTACGTCCGATAATGTATATTATGTTAAATTTTGCCGCTTTCTGACGAAGGCTTTTGCAAGGGCGCATTGCAATCCTTGCGCTGATTAAAACTGCCAGGAGTTAATCTGCTTCTTTAAGGCTTCGTCAATGGATTTGCCGTCCTTTTGGATGAAGAGCAGGCCGCCAGCCTTATTTTGCTTGCAGCCAAGCTTGATTTGGCTGTTATAGTTATAGTGCTTCAGCAGCATAAAATCAATATTGATGCCAACGTTAGCATTTTCGCGGGTAAAGTTGTAGCTGGTGCTATAATCCTTTAGCGCAAAGTCCTCATTGTTAAAGCCCTTCAGACGTTCCAGACAGCCATCAATGAGACCTTCAAAGGCCAGCCTGTTGCTTACAGGAGTTGCCAGCATATCCTTCAGGTTAGCGTCGTTGATGCTGTCAACGCTGCAGGTAACAAGCAGGCTGTTCCAATAATCCAGGCTCTTGTCCAATTGCGCCCAATAAGCATCCAGCAATTTTTCTGCCTGCCCGGGCTCATCGGTACTGGTGGCGAAGCCTGCATAAATATTATCAAAGTTCAAATTTGCCGCTATCTGTTCCACTTCCGTCATAGAACCGGCGACAGCAAGATGCAAGGTAGCAGTCTTTTCAAAGTCAATATTAGTCTGGCCATAGAACCAGTCCTCAGGCAAAACAAAGGTCTTACCGTTGACGGCATCAGTAAAGCTCAGCTGCTTGGGCGTGCTGACCGGTGCAAGAGCCTTAAAGCCCTTGAGCAGCTTGCTGTGTGCTTTGGCAAAGCGCTGCATGGTTGCTGCCGGAACGCTGGCGGCAGACACATTTTCCACCTGCATGGCCTTGTCCATAGCTTCCTTGATGCCTGCTGCTGCTTCTTTTTTAACAGAATCGCTGTCAGCGAAAATATCCTCGTCGGTTTCATCTGCCTCTACAGCATCGCTGGCTGCTGCGTCCTCTGCTTTTTCATCCTTCTTGGGCGCGTACAGCTCGTGGTCGCTGTTTACCGTGGTCAGCATATACAGCCTGTCGTTGGCCGAAAGCAAGGAAGTATCAATGCTTACAAGTACCTCGTCACCCTGCTTATACA
>CAVKMV010000066.1:0-10357 GCA_963657675.1 Ruminococcus intestinalis | reverse complement strand
CCTGCTATATTTTTGGTTATCCATATGCTATACTAAAAGGAGAGAAAAGCATGACACAAGCACTGACTAATTTTGACCAGCTCACCATCCAGAGCGACTTTATCTTCAAAAAAGTGATGTCTAAAAAACGCATCTGTAAGCATTTATTAGAGGAGCTTTTGCAGATCAAAATTGCCGACATCAGCTATCCTGAGGTAGAGCACACGTTGGATGTTTATTACGACAGCCGCGGCATCCGCCTAGACATCATAGTCGCAGATGACAAGAACACGCATTATAATCTGGAAATGCAGGTGAAGAACCCTGTCGACAGCCTGACGCAGGAAAGCCTGCTGCCAAAACGTACACGCTATTACCAGGCGATGCTGGACGTAGATGCCTTGCAGAAGGGACAGGACTTTGATAAATTACCGCCGACGTTCGTAATCTTCATCTGCGTGTTTGACCTATTTAAAGAGGAGCAACGTTTGTATACCTTCAAAAAGCAATGCCTGGAAAAGCCGGGCCTGGAGCTTGCCGACCAGGCAACAGTCCTCTTTTTGAACACCAAAGGGACGAGAGGAAAAGTTTCCAAGGATATTCAAAGCTTTTGTGACTATATTAATAGCAACATCGTGACCAGTGAATTTACCGACGAGATTGCTAAAACCATCGTCGACGTGAAGTATGACAAGAAAGTGAGGAAGGAGTATATGCTGTACGAAATCCGCATGAAGGACCTGCGCAATGAGGCCTTGGCAGAGGGCAGAGCTGAAGGTGTGGCCGAGGGTATGAAAAAAGGTATAACCGAAGGCATCCTTAAAGGACAAATAAATGCGGCCAAAAGCTTTCTGCGTATGGGTCTGCCCGCCGCACAGGTGGCACAGGGCACAGGTCTGCCCCCCGCCGAGGTACAAAGGCTGCAGGCGGAGCTGGAGGCAGAAGGGGCGCAGGGCGCGCGCTAAAATTGAACATGGCTTTGGCAGCAGCACCTTTTGCGGCGTTTGGGCGCAGGGGGTGCTGCTTTGTTGTGTTGTTATTTTACTGCGTCTGCTATCCTTTACAACAAATATATGAATTAACTTTCCGCCAGCTCAGAAAATCCGTTATACTTGGAAAAGCCTAACATAAATATAGCCATTTCCATAATCATATCCTTATCTTCCACATTGCTTGCCGAAAGCATCAACTCATCGTATACAGTATCATGCGGCACCAAGCCTTTACCATTAGATTTAACCACATCCTTTATCACATCCGGAAGTGCCAGGCAAAGCTCATAGAAGGCCTTCTCTTGCCCTGTTACCATTTCATAAAACTTATCAATGCTGACACGTCTTATAAGCTTATGTCCAACACGCTGGCCTTCAACAGTGGTTTCCCATTTTATATTTTGTGATTTCTTTGCGATAACCTCCACCAAAAAGCATGCACAATCATCGTCATTCAGTAATTGGTTCTGCATTTTGATGAAAGTCTTGCCTGCAGCAGAAGAATTCATTGTGTTGTGTTTATTTTTCATTTCAACGTAAACTGTATGAACAACACTACCATCGGGCAAAGCTATGCCATCGGGATTCTTATAGATAATATCCCATCCACCTTCCGTGCCATTATCAGGCACATGACATTTATCTATATACTGAAATATACGTTGGTGAAAATATCCTATATCGTTATTGTTGGATTTATCACGCTGCCTGAAAATTTCGTTGCTGATAGTTTCTTTCCAGCTGGACTGATATACAGTTTTATCAAAAATCAACTTTACAGGATCTACTATATTCCTATTGAACCTGCGTACATCAAATGACACCAGTTTTTCTTTGTACTCCTTTATTGTCAGTTGCACGTGGTTTCTAAAATCTTCTTCTGTAATAAAATCCAGATTCCATGTCATTTTTTGTCTAAAGCCTCCTTTATTTTTAATCCGACTTCATATGCAAGGTTTACCGGGACAGCGTTGCCTACCTGCTTATACTGTGAAGCAACACTTCCGCAAAATTTCCAGTCATCCGGAAACGTCTGACAACGCGCATTCTCACGCACAGTGAATGGCCTGGGCTCAAGCGGGTGACAGCGGTCAGTCTGTTTTTGGCTTGGTGACGTAAGCACAGTCAGCGATGGCTCATCCAAGCTCATGCGCCTTAAAATCCCCGTCCTGCCACCTTCCATATCCCAGCAGCTTTTCATATATTCCTTTGCTATCGCAGGATCTATATCACGCCAGTATCCCCCTGGCGGAACCATTTCAAATATTTTTGCTTTGTATTCAGAATAAAGAGTTCCCTCACTTGGCGGACAGTCTAATAATATATCCCTCAAAACCGGCTTATAATTATGTGGCTTGGGGAATTCAAAGTGTATTTTTTCAATCAGGTCGTTACGTATGCCAACAGTGATAAGCCGTTCCCTTTTTTGCGGTACGCCATAATCCCAGGCATTTAATACGGCTTTTTGTATGGTATAACCGGACTGCTTAAAAATTTCAAGCATAGTTTTATAGGTTTCTCCCTTGTTATGCGTCAAAAGACCACGCACATTTTCAAACAGGAACATCTTAGGCTGCAGTTTATCCAAAAAGAGTGCATAATGATAAAACAGAGTACCCCTTGCATCCTCAAGGCCCAAACGCTTGCCGGCATAGGAAAAAGCCTGGCAGGGTGCACCACCGCTCAATAAATCTAATCCGCCTTTTTTTAATCCAAAAAAGGCTGTTAAATCCAAAGAAGATATTCTGGAAACATCTCCCTCTATAACGTTCCAATAAGGGCGGTTGGTGCGCAGTGTAGCACAGGCATCTTTATCAAATTCATTGAGTGCCAGGGTCTGGAATCCCGCTTTTTCTATACCTAATGCCAGGCCTCCTGCCCCGGCAAAAAGTTCTATCGTGGTCAACATAAAAATAAAACTCCCATCCTCACAATAAAATTATCTTTTCAATACGCTTTTTATTATACCATACCGCCGGCGATAATTTGAGCGAACAAAAAGTGAAATGTTCACCCTTTCCCCTCCCTTTCCCTCTTGGCCGCCTCCAGCAGCAGCCTGCGCCTTTGCTCGCACTCTGCGGGCAGCTCCTGCCTTTGCCACCTTTTGCCGCTGATGCGTTCCGCCTCCTGCAGCAGCTTTGACGGCGGCACTGCCAGAATTTGCGCAAGCTTACACAGCTGCTCCATATTAAGCGAACATCTGCCGTTTTCTATCCTGCTGAGGCTAGAGCGCGCTATACCCATTGCCGCTGCCATATCCGCCTGGCTGATCCCCTCTGCGATGCGGTACGAACACAAAACCTCCCCCAAGACTTTAATAGTCTGCACAAAATCAAATTCTATATCTGCAACATACTTGTTAAATATCTTATGCATCTAATCACCCCACTAAATTTTGGTGACTAAAGCATATAGCATAATTTTATAATTCCGTTTCAGTGTAGCATATTTACTACACTGAAGAATTTTCTCACTTTTCTGTGATATAATAAACACATCAAGCTTGATGCAGTACAGTACAGGATTCTGTCATATGCGGCAAACGCCGCCACAGAAAGGGATTGGACAACATCACAAATCCACCAAGGGAAAAATTCACCCACACGCCCATGCAGCTCAAAAGCCTGGTGCACGCAGCCCAAAGGGGCGAGCAGCAGGCCATAGACAAGCTGTGCAGCGACTTTGCGCCCCTCATCTACAAGGAGGCCAAAAGGACAAGCGTGCAAAACGCCCTGGGCGAGGACGCAGTCAACACCGCCTGGGTCATCTTCTTGGAATTCATCCAAAAATACAGGGGGGACAACTTCCGCCTGCTGCCGGGGCTGGTGCACAAGCACGTGCATTACGGGTTGCTGCATAGTGCTACATCAAATAGCCATAGAACTGTAGAACTTTCTTTAGAACCTGCATTACCATCACTGGTTTATTCACCGATGGATACTGTCAACGCTAAGCTATCACTACAGCAATCCTTACAACAGCTTTCTGACAAAGAACGGCTAGTGTTATATTGTTATAAAGAAAAATTATCACCAAAGGCAATAGCTGACAAATTAAAATGCACGGAACGCAGCGTATACCGTCACTACGCTAAGGCTATTGCAAAAATCAACAAACAACTTGTTAATAATTAACTTAAAAGGGAACTTCCTGGCATGCCGGGAGGTTCTCTTTTTTTCTTCATACACAACCCAATCTCCTACGTACTACTACTACCTTTACTAACTACTAACCTTTAGGTAGTACTCTAAGGAACAAGGTTACTACTAACTACGTTAGTAGTTTTGATCTGGGCGAAGAAAAAGACAGAGAGAGAAAATTTAATAAAAGAGAGAGAAAGAAAAAGAAGTCTCACTTATATAATGGGCTTTTTTAAGGCAAAACTGACACCCTTCGAAAAAAAATTTTAAATTTGTCGGTAATTTTTTCTGTAATTGTCAGTTTTCGCTCATTTTTGCGCATTATATAAGTGAGAGGCTTTTTTAGCAGCCTTTTAATCCACACATGGAGGAGCAGCAATATATGACAAACACAAAGCTTAGACAAAACAGGAAGCAGCTGCATGGGTAGCGGCGCAGGCGGTCCCTACAGCGGCACGGCAGGCGGCTCCCAGCCCTTCGCCGAGCTTTATCACGTGTTAAGAAAAGCGCTTAATATTGACAAAAAGGATAATTCCATCTATACTCAAAAAAACGGCTACTTCAAAAATCCCACTGCCACAGACATTAAAGCAGCCATCAATGGCAACAGTCTCTACCTTGGGAACACCAAAATAAATGGGTCTATAACCTACGTAATAGACAAGCAGGGCAGGATGCTTATCGGCAAGCGCTGCAATCCCAATGTTGCCGGCAGACGCGCTCCCCATCCGACTTTGATTGGCGGCAAAGACCCGGCAGTGCAGATTGCGGGGATGATTAAATTCCGCGGCGGCAAAATTTACTCTATTGACAACCAAAGCGGTCATTATCGTCCTAATATTCAATCATTAGCCAAAGCCGAAAAGTACCTGGAACAGCTTTTTAAAGAAAATCATTATGTATTCCACCCCAAATCGAAATGGAGGAAAAACCAATGACGGCAACCAAAGATTATATCACCCGGCAAACGCAAAAGCTTTTTTCGGTAAGCTACCAAAAGCTTTGTGAAGCTGATGCCCTGCTTGAAGAATACGAAGCGCTTGCTGAGCTGCTCCTGCAAAATTATCCTTGGGACGATGTTGCCGAAGCCTGGCTTGGCTACTTTTATAACCAATGCCGGGATGCGCAGTCCGTGCTCAATTACGCCAATCTGTTCTGGCTGTACGGCGCTTATGAAAGGCCCATCCGCGATCCCTATAAATTTTTGGGCTATTTGTATTACATGCTAGGCGACAAGGCCACAGCTGATGACACCATGACCCTTACAGACGGACTGGCAATAGAAATTTTGCACAATGCCGGTTTCACCTATGCCGACGTTGCCGAAAATCCCTATTACGCCCCCGAAAAGGATGCCAAAATTCTGGCCGCCGCCGCCAAATGGCGCGAAGAAAAATATAATTAAGTCAAAGCTTAAAGCTGCACCGTGACGGTGCAGCTTTTTTTATAAATTTTTTGCAGAACCTGTCAGTTTTCGCTCATTTTTGCGCATTATATAAGTGAGAGGCTTTTTTAGCAGCCTTTTTAATACGCATGGAGGAACAGCAATATATGGCTACCAGTAAACAAAAAATCATCATCGATGACGGTATGAACCCCGAGCTTGTCGCAGGCGCGCATTTTGCAGGCACCTGGGAAATCCCCATAATCAAACGGCCGACACAGTTTATCATCCCCACAAGCATCACTCCCTTTTCCAAGCTTAAATATGCCAAAGCAGGCAGCGCTATAGGCTTTTATGAATATGACCGGGAATTTGCCGCTGTCATGCGCCAGCCGGAAAAATATGTGGATGTGTTCCGCAAAAACATTTTATTATCCCCTGACTGCTCTGTGTACCGCAATGCGCCACTTGCCGTACAGCTGGCCAACATCTACCGCAACCGC
Organism: Ruminococcus intestinalis; assembly: GCA_963657675.1. Classification (GTDB taxonomy): domain Bacteria; phylum Bacillota; class Negativicutes; order Acidaminococcales; family Acidaminococcaceae; genus Phascolarctobacterium_A. Next base: position 4,359 of record CAVKMV010000066.1, on the reverse strand, counting down.
GCCTTTGGCAGCTATTACCAAAGGCAGGGTATATACGTCATCCCGCAGGTGCGCTGGGGCAGCGAGCTGACCTACAACGCAGGGGCAAATGGCGAAAGGCTGGCCTTTTTGGGCATCGAAAAGCACAGCATCGTCGCCATCGGTGCCTATGGCTGCACACGCTATAAGGATGACAGGTATCATTTTCAGGCAGGGCTGGAGGCCATGCTGGCAGAGCTTGTACCCGAAATCGTCCTGGTCTATGGTCCAAAGTCGCGCAGCCTGCTTGCAGCCTACGAGAATAAAACCAAGTTTATAGTTTATCCCAATTGGACCGCCTGCCAAATGTCAAAAAAAATTTTTTAGTGCCTGTCAGTTTTGCCTGTTTTACCCCCATTATATAAGTGAGAGGCAAAAACGCACCGCCTTACCTCCCGCCTCAAGAAAGGAGCAGACATGCTAGTTGCAACCCCCCTCAAAATCACCCACGCCGAGCTGCGCCCCCTGGCCGCGGCCGCCAAGGGCAAAATCAGCTGCCTTTACCTGCACTGGAGCGCAGGCCGCTACAACCAGGTCTTTGACGACTACCACCTCAGCATCGGCGAGCATGGCGAAATCTACCAGACCTGCCGTGCGCTGACGGACCTTAAAAGCCACACCTACAAGCGCAACAGCGCCAGCATCGGCATCGCCCTGTGCTGCGCCTACGGCGCCATCTTAAGCAGCCGGTGGCAGCCCGTGTACGCAGGCTTTGCCCCCACGCAGCTGCAGGTGGAGCAGATGGCGATCGTCACCGCCATCATCTGCCAGGAGCTGGGGCTGGAAATCAGCTTCAGCACCGTCAAGACCCACGCCGAGGCCGCCCTCATCGACGGCTACGGCCCCGGGCAAAACGACCCCGACATGCGCTGGGACCTGCTCAGCCTGAGCGGCCTGCCCGAAACGCGCTCCCTGCGCCCCGGCGGCTGCCTGCTGCGCGAGCGCGCCCTGGCCTACAGCCACCGCTTTTTGGCAGAGCAGCTTCTGCCCCTGCCGCCAAGCGAGCAGCTGGCGCTGCTGGCGTCGTAGCACACTTTACCAACCACATTTATTCACACACGAAAGGAAGAACCACACATGACCATCAGCAAAGAACTGTACAAACGCAACCTCATCATCAACGTAGAAGACGGTGTAGCCGATGACGGCAGCACCAAATACAAGGCACGCACCTTCACCGGCATCAAGACCGGCGCCGACGCAGCCGCCCTGCACAGCGCCGGCACCGCCCTCGGCAGCCTCATGGCCGGCGCCGTCAAGGACGTGGCCGTCTACGAAAAAAGCGAGCTCGTAGAAGAGTAAGCTACTTCAAGCGTAGGCTTATGCTATGATACTTTTTCCATGGCGGGAAAAAGTATCCAAAAAGCGCCTTGTGAAGCTGCTCCACTGGATTCCGGCGACTATCTGGCGCATTTTTCAGGTCGCGGAGGGCGTTTTCCTGCAATCGCAGGCACGTCTGCCGCTCAACTGAAAAATGTCCCCCTGGCCTGCGTACTACCGCAGTTTTGCTAATCATAGCAATGCTATTATGCCCGTCGTCCGTTCCAGATGTCGCAGCGCGAACAAACTAACCAAATCTTTACGCCAAACTTAAAAAGGCTCCCCTAAAAGGGGAGGCAAAACTAATCTACATTTATTCACGAAAGGAAGAACACACATGGAAAAAACTCTGCAACTCATCTTCAAGGACGCCGAAGGCACCAAAAAAACCATCACCATCTCCAACCCCAAGGAAGGCCTCACCAAGGCCGAGGCCGATGATGCCATGGCCAAAATCGTCACCGCAGGCATCTTTGCCACCTCCGGCGGCGACATCACCGAGGCCGTAGAGGCACGCCTGGTAAGCCGCCAGGTAGAAGCACTGGCGTAAGCCTAAAAAGCTCTGCGCAGACTAAAAAAGGCTCCCCCCAAAGGGGAGCCATAAGGCTCGCAATATAATTTTACAAAGGAAATAACACCATGGACATCGACAAGCTACTATCCGCCGCCGCGGACTACGGCTTCCCAATGCTCGTCAGCTCGTACCTTCTGCTGCGCATGGAAGGCAGAATTGAAAAGCTGAGCGCCAACATCGACAGCCTCACCCGCGTGCTGCAGGACCGTTTAGTAATGCAGTTCCCGTATATCACAAACAATAATTAACCACACACGAAAGGACTAACCCTATGCCATCATCTGCCAAGCCCCTCCTCCTCACCCTGGCCGCCGCCTGCGCCCTGGCGCTTGCCGCCTGCAGCGCGCACAGCGCCGGCGTCACCTACAGCGCCCGCGTGGTGCGCGTGGTGGACGGCGACACGATCTGCGTCCGCGACAGCGCCGGCACCCTGCACAAAATCCGCCTGGCGCTGATAGACGCACCCGAGCTGGCGCAGCCCTATGGCCAGCAGGCCAAGGCCTACCTGACGCAGCTGGTGGCGCAGCAGCATGTGCAGCTGTCCTATCAATGCACCGACAAATATAACCGCGAGGTGTGCCGCGTAAGCGCAGCCGGCGAGGACGTCAGCCACAGGCTGCTCGCCGCAGGCCTTGCGATGCACTACCACCTGCCGCTGGATGACTGCAGCAGCGCCGACGCCCTGGAGCGCGCAGCCAAAAACAACAAACTGGGATTATGGGCACAGGCCCGCCCCGAGCCTCCCTGGCGCTACCGCCTGCGGCAAAAAATGCAAAAAAATTAGCGGATAGCGCCTAGTTAGCCAAAAACTGACCAGGCGCTATCACACTTGAATAAATCAAGCACAAGGTGCCAAACACTTTATTTAACCGCTTCACCACGTGGCGCCGCACAGCCTATAATTATCTTAATAATAATGATAGGAGATGCTTTATATGTACATTCAGCAAATACGCAACGCCACACTCAAAATCACCTACGCGCACACTACCATCCTTGTCGACCCCTGGCTTGCCCCCAAGGGCGCGCTTGGCTGCTTCCGCGACTTTCCGGACGAGGTCCCCGACGTGCGCATGGAAACAATCCCCATGCCCATGTGCGACCTGCCCCTGCCCGTAAAAGAAATTTTGGACGGCGTAGACTACTACCTCACCACCCACGTCCACGTGGACCACTTTGACGTGGCAGCTGGCGGCAGCGCCCTTGATAAGCACACCCCCATGCTGGTGCAAAACGCCGCCGACGCCGCCTTTATGCAGGGTGCGGGCTTTGAGGCCGTCACCACGCTCACAGGCGAGCCCCTAAAGCTTGGCAGCCTTAGCATCACCAAAACGCCCGGCCGCCACGGCGTCATCACCCCCTGCGGCCCGGCCAGCGGCTTTATATTGCGCGCACCGGGCGAAAAAACGCTGTACGTAGCCGGTGACACCATCTTCTTTGACGGCGTAAGGGCCACGCTGGAAAAATATCAGCCCGACGTCATCGTGCTCAACGCCTGCGCCGCCACCCTCGTCGCCAACGGCCGCCTGATCATGGATGCAGACGACGTCATCAAGGTGCGCGCCTGCGCCCCCCATGCCACCATCATCCTCAGCCACATGGACACCGTCGCCCACGCCTGCCTGACGCGCGCCACGCTCTGGCAGCAGCTTGAGGCAAAGCAGGCAACCGCCAATATGCTCCTGCCTGCCGACGGCGAGGGTTATAGCCTTTAATTTTCTATATCCACCAAATCCTTAATAATGAGCTGCAGCTTATAGCTGCCATATTTTTCCAATAGCGGCAGCAAATTCTGCAGCTCCTCCATCGTATAAAAATAGCTGTCAAGCATAAAACGGTCGCTACCCAGCTGGTAAAAATGCAGCACATGCACGTCCTGCTGCTGCAAAAAATCCAGCAGTGCGGCCACTGTCCCCCGCTGCAACGCAAAATCCAGCAGCGCATGCACCTTATAGCCATAAACCGGGCAGTTCACGTTCACGGTATATCTTTGCACGATGCCCAAATCCTCCAGGCGCTCCACCCTGTTTTTGGCAGCCTGGCCTGTAAGATGCACCAGCTCGCCCAACCTCTTCATGGTGATGCGTCCGTCACGGCGCAGGGCGTAAATTATCTTTTCATCTGTATCATCTATATTAATCTTATTATCAGCCATATCTCGTCACACCCTCCTTCCAGTTGCCTTTATTATAACAAAAAAAGGCCGCCACCGCTTGTATTCTTGCGGCAGCAGCCTTATAAGCAATAAAAAAAGCACCCCATTTTCATGGAGTGCATATTTGCAGGGGATGGTGGGCGCTAACGGGATCGAACCGCTGACATTCTGCTTGTAAGGCAGACGCTCTCCCAGCTGAGCTAAGCGCCCTTGTAATGGTGACCGGTGGGGGAATCGAACCCCCGATACCGCCGTGAAAGGGCGGTGTCTTAACCGCTTGACCAACCGGCCA
>CAVKMV010000065.1:6843-10436 GCA_963657675.1 Ruminococcus intestinalis | reverse complement strand
AATTTACGCGCGTTTAAAGTTTGGGGTTAAATTAGAAAGTGAATACCAGTTGGCTCCACAGAGTCTTCATATCTTTGCCTTCATAAGTTCCCAAGTCTTTACCTTCCAGGTCATAGTATTCAACTGCGCCAACAATGTTCTTAGCGAAGGTGTAGTTAGCGCCTACCATGTAGCCCTTAAAGCCTTGAGAACCATATTCACCGTTCATGGAGTGAACAACAACGGTCGGACGGTCTTGGTTATAGTATTTAGCATAGACGCCGAAGGAACCAGGTTTGGAAGCCTTAGCACCAGCATAAGCCAAGCCCAGGATGTGGCCATCACGGCCAATATTGGAAGCGAGATCGCTATAATCAGATGCTCTCAGATAGTCAGCAGAGAAAGTCAAATCCTTCAGCAGATCAAAGGATACGCCAACATTCCAAATCTTAGAGTCGTCTAAATCCTTGCAATATGCTGCATCCTTTACGCCATCCACGTATTTGTTGGTTGCACCATCAGCAAATACGGTATAGCCAGCAGTTGCAGCTACAACACCAAACTTAGCATCAAGCTTTGCACCATAAACTTCATCAAATTCAATGGTGCGCTCTTTTTTAGCTTTATCCCAAGTATAAAGGGTCTTGCCTTGGTCAGTCGGTTTGCCATAGAAAGCGGTCAGTTTTACGTCCTTACCATAGGAAGCGCTGATGCCATCATAACGGGCATCATACAGGTTGCCATCAACCAGGGTCAGGTTGGAACGACCAGCTTGTACAGCCAGGCCGCCCAGCTTGCCGTTTACATATGCACGCTGGAATTTGGTTTCTTCATCGCCAGTGTTGTTTTTCAGGTTTTGTACGTTCTGGAGCATACCAGTGTAGGTCCAGTCATCGTTGATTTGACCGTTAATCCAGATACGGGAACGCAGGCCAGTAGCATAGCCAGCGTCATCATAATCAGCATAGTGATAACGGATTTGACCGGTAATCTTTACATTGTCAGCCTTTTTCTCCAGGTTAGCAACGCGAACGCCCAGGTTGTCCAGCTCTTCTGCAAACTCTGCAGCCAGCTTGTCAACATTTGCGCCCTTTGCCATAGCCTTAGCTACGATTTGAGCCATTTCATAACGGGTCATCAGCTTGTCGCCACCGAAGGTGCTGTCGCCATAGCCTTCGATTACGCCTGCAGCAGCCAGCTTGTTGATGCTGTCATAAGCCCAGTGGCCGGCGGGAACGTCGCTGAACGGATTTGCAGCATAGGCAGAAGCGGTTACGCCAAGAGCCATTGCCATTGCGAGTACTAAAGATTTTTTCATTTCGTTTTCCTCCTCAGGAAACGGCAGCCATACAGGTTGCCATAATTATATTTTTACAAATCACCTACAAGGAGTGCCGGCAAATTCCGTTCAAGAGTTGCCTTGTTTCCTCTGCCATCCTTTGCCCTTATTCCCTTTTGATGATTCATAAAACAGGTTTATGTAACAGGTGCAGACTCCTCAATCCACATATCTCTATTACAGTGTCAATTATATTACAAAAGTTATTCCCAGTCAAGTTATTTTCAGAAAACAGTTATTTTTTTGCCCATTTACTTGCAATCTCCCTGTCTACCGCAAAGCTCGTCCCACAAGCAAAGGAGCTACCGCACAGCCTGCCGCCTGCGGCATTAAAAGGCTAATGCGATAGCTCCAATTTTAGTCAACCAATATTTTTATTTATCCTGCCTTAGAAGCTGGCGATCTGGCCGTCGGTGCGTTTTTCGGTAGCACCGCACAGCACGCCGTCCTCGTCACGCATAATAATCTGGCCGCGTCCCATATGGTACGGGTCAGGCTGCACCACGATGTTGTGGCCCATGCGCTGCAGCTGGCGGATGATGTGGTTAGGAGTATCCTGCTCCACCTCCACGGTTTTGCCGCCAACCCACTGCCAACGCGGTGCATCCAGTGCCTGCTGCGGATTGAGATCGAAATCGATCATGTTCATGGCCACCTGCACGTGTGCCTGCGGCTGCATAAAGCCACCCATGATGCCAAAGGCTGCCACAGCCTGGTCATCCTTAGTCATAAACGCAGGAATGATGGTATGGTAGGGGCGCTTGCCGCCTGCCAGGGCGTTGGGATGAGCCTCATTGAAGGAGAAGTTTTCGGCACGATCGTTGAAGGAAATAGCCGTACCGGGAACGACGATGCCGCTGCCAAAGCCACGGTAGTTGCTCTGGATCATGCTCACCATGTTGCCCTCGGCATCCGCGGTGCAGAAGTATACAGTGCTGCTGTAGCGCGGGTCACCAACAGTCGGCTGCAGTGCCTGGTCGTTAATCAGCGCACGGCGGTCTGCTGCATAGCGGTCGCTCAAAAGCTGCTCGGCCGTAACCTGCATATACGACGGCTCAGCAACATATTCCTTGGTATCCACAAAGCTCAGCTTCATGGCTTCAATCTGCCTGTGCATGGTCTCCACGGTGTCGCGTTCGCCAAACTCATAGCCCTTCAAAATGTTCAGTGCCATCAAAACGGTAATGCCGTGACCATTAGGCGGCAGCTCCCAAATGTCGTAGCCGCGATAATTTACGCTCAACGGCTCCACCCATTCAGGCTTGTACGCTTCCAGGTCGCTCTTACGCAAAAAGCCGTTGTGCTCACGCATAAAGGCATCAATCTTATCAGCCAGCTCGCCCTTATAAAAGGCCTCACCGTAGGTATCGGCAATCAGGCGCAGGCTTTTGGCCATGTCGGGGTTTTTAAACATTTCGCCCGGGCGCAGCCAGTGTCCGTCAGGCTCAAAGGTGTCAAACCAGCCCTTAAATTCCGGTCTGTCCTTATATTTTCCGTATACGCCATCTGCTTCCTCCCACAGGCGGCTCATGTTAGGAGAAACGGGGAAGCCGTTTTCGGCATAATTGATGGAAGGCTCCATAACAGTTTTAATAGGCAGCTTGCCAAACTTTTTGTGCACCTCCATCCAGGCGCCCACAGCACCAGGGACGTCAATCGGCTCTACGCCGTAGGACGGAATCTTGTCGTAGCCACGCTCCTTGAGTGCCGCAATAGACGCCAGCATGGGCGCGGGACCGCTGCCGTTGATGCCATACAGCTTGCCCTTGTACCAGATAAGGGCGAAGCAGTCGCTGCCCAGGCCGTTGCCTGTAGGCTCCACCACAGGCTGGCAGGTGGCCACGGTAATGGCGGCGTCAATAGCGTTGCCGCCCTTAAGCAGCGTTTGCAGACCTGCGGAGGCAGCAGTGGGGTTGCCCACGCAGACCATACCGTTTTTAGCATATACAACACTGCGTTTAGAAGCATACGGATAATTTTGTGCGTCAAACTTAAACATAGCCAGGCTCCTTTACAAATCTTAGAGGAATTTTTCTAAAATACCGGCAGTGATTACCGAGAAGGTTGTTACAGTCGCAAAGCCGCCCACCAAATATTTGGGCATGATGGCATCCATAACCACCTGCTTTTCTTCTTCTGTTTCACCGCTGGCGATAGCGATTTCGTTGGCAACCAGATAAGTAGCCGGGAAGCCCAAAAGCTGCATTACGGCAACGCCCATGGCCAGGTTTTTGGAGCCAAGAATTTTCCACAGCGGCAGAATATAAAAGAACAG
>CAVKMV010000065.1:0-6833 GCA_963657675.1 Ruminococcus intestinalis | reverse complement strand
CGATAAACACGACGATGAATACTACAATCGTATTATAGCTCAAAAGCAGCAGGTCGGACGGTTTAATTTTGGCCAGAGACGGAATAATGCAGGCAAAAACACCAACGTTAAAAATACCGGAGGATTTTGCATGATCCAAAATCTTGGGCGGAACCAGACCGGTGCTGCCCATAATAGCACCCAAGAACAAAGCCCAGATAGTGGCGCTCAAACCGGTGAGCTTGCCCAGCATGAATGCAAACCAGCTGAACAGGGCAACGATGGTTAAGGATGCGAAGGCACCATAATATTTTTTGTGCTTCTCAAAGAAGGTTTCCTTAGCAGACTCCTTGGTGTGTGCCTTCTCCTTAGGCGCGTTGGGGTTCACACCTGTGCGGCGGAACTCTGCCAGCACGTCCTGAGCGGCACGCAGGCCAAAATAAGAAGCAACAGGAGTACCAAAGAACTTTTGCACTGCATACAGCACGGTGCCCAAAGCAGCGGCCATAGCAAAGCCCTTATCCATAGCAGCAGTAGTCATAATCTGGGTAGCAACAATACCACCGTTGATGATAGGAATGCTGACAATGGTTTCCTGATAACCAATCAGCGGAACTAAAACGACGCTACCGGCGATCAAAACAAGCATAGACAAAACAGCGGTCAAAACGGTGCGCCATTCAGCAACGAGCTGTTTAATATTCAAGCTGGTGCCCATGCTGAAAACTACGCAGACCAGAGCCATCTTGCCCAGGTCAGTGAGGCCTGCCAGCTTAATAATATCCGGCGGCAGAACGCCGGCCATAAAACCAACCAAAAACAACATCAGGCTGACAAATACTGCCGAAACCTTGGCCTTGGTGGCAACACCCAACACGTCACCAATGCCAAACAAAAGCAGGCAGATAAATAAATAGAAAAACATACCAGAGAACAAAAGTCTCTCCCCCTTAATAAAAATATTTTTGGACATCTCCCTTAGTGGTCCAATGTATTTTAGTATAGTAGCTTTATAGGTTTTTGGCAAGGAAAATAGACAAAAATACGTATAAAGCGTTAACTGCGCATTTAAATGTAACGAAGCTTACAACAAAAAGAGCAAATAAACTTTGTCTAAATACAATATCTGGCTTTAAGAAGAAGTATGCCGTACTTGAAAAAATTTTTCTAAACAAGCTGTGACGACTCCTGCAGGCTGATGATTTCCTGCTCCAGCTTAACATTGTGTGCAAGCATATACTCCGCCAACGCGCAGTATCCTTCCTGCTTTGTCAGACTTGCCAGCCTGTTCCTGTCATTATCCGAAAGCGACTGCAGGCAGGCTGCAAAGCGTGCGTCCTTCAGTTCAGCCACCGACATACGGTGCATAGCAAAGCTAATGCCCGTAATACGGCACAAATGCTCATGGATATACAGCCCTCCTGCATCAATATCGCCAAAATGCACATACAGCACATCCCGGTTATCCTTATAAAGCTGCTGCAAAAAAGCACGCTGCCAGCGATTAGCATAACCGCCAAGATAGATATATACCGTATCTGCTTGTTGTGAACGTTGATACGAGGTCCAATTTTCTACCGTCATGACCCTTGCAGCATGGATAAGTATTTTATCAGGCAAATGGCGCAGGCTTACCCCGACGCCATCCCGGGTGGCACCGATGTCTAAAATTCTATCACCGTAGTCAAGCTGCACGTCGCCCTTGATATATAAACGGGGCTCTTCCCTGACGATGTTAAACCGCTGTAAAATTTCGTCAGGCAGCTCCTGCTCACTACAAGGCGCCCGATAAAAATCACGCAACAGCTGGCAGACCTGCTGCAGCGTGTTTTCTTCAAAATATTTGCTGCTGCCATAAAGCAGCATCGATACCTCGCGCAGATACAAAAAGCGCTTGTTGGCAACAATAAACGCCAACGCCTGCCACACCGGCTCCAGCTGCCCGTAATCCTTAGGTATTTTGTTAGCGGCAAGGCTTGCCTGCAATTTGGCGCACTCTGCGTCCAAAACCTCATTTTTGCCATTGTATCGTGCGCACAGGTTCTTTAGATAAGCTAACTTATCAGCTTTTGTTACATAGCCATATTTTTGGCTCAGGTAAGCCTCTATTTCTGCAACCTTTTCATCCACCAGATAAATTTTGCTAATCTCATCACTAAAGCCCTGCCGCCCAAGCGTCAGCCAACCCCTGCATACTCCCGGACCGACAGCCTCCTTTACGGCTTCAAGCTGCCTTATATCAGCATCATTGTCGCGATATTTTTTGTACAGCTTAACAGGATCTAGCTGCGTGCGCCTTCTTACGCAGCCTGTACCGCTATCCTTTTTGCTGCTGCGGTACTTTTCCAAAAGCAGCGTCAATAATTTTTCTTCATAGCACTGCATCTTCTTTTCCTTCAGCAAAATCTACACTAATTAATCGCATACAGTCTGCACTGACGCGCAACGAGGCCAAAACAACCTCGCACTCGTTGCCAATTGTTTCCGTTTTATCCGGCGAGCAGAAAATTGCCTGCAGGTTCTGCTCCTTCATAAAGTGCAGCATAATCTTGACGTTTCCCGGGTCCATCTTCGCAAAGGGCTCGTCAATAAACACCAGGCGTGTACATTTATCGGGTTTATAAATCAAAAGCAACGCCGCCAGTAATATCAGCAGATAGGGTATCTGCACCTCCGCGCCGGAGTTGAAGCCGGTCTGTCGCGAAAGCTTGGCCCTGTCGAGCACACTGTTAGTTATCAGCACCTCGTAGGTCATATAATTGCGGTAATCACCAAAGCGGCGGATGATCTCTTCATTGCTGCCTTGTGAGATAATGCGGTTGATAATCTGCTTAAGCTCCTGCTCCAGACGCACACCCTCATCCGGATCGCCCTCGGCAAAAAGATTCAAGCCACCGCTATCGCCACCAAGCTGCTCGTTTTTGTCCAAATAACGTGCGTACGCCAAAATCCTTTCATATTCACTGCCATCATTAACGTAATGCACATCAAATTGATATTTCGATACAAAATCAAGCCCCGCCAGCTCGCGGTTAATATCCCTGAGCTCCCTTTTAGCCTGTTCACAGCGCTCGTAAATTTGGAGGACGAATTCATTTTTAAAAATATCCTCATAACGCTGCGTCTGCTCAGCAAGCTTTTGGCGTATCTCCTGCAAATTATCCATCCAAATGCTTTCACGCCTCTGTGCATAGGCACTACGTCCATCATCATATGCCTCGGGTAGGTTAGCTTCGGCGTGTACGATGTTATATTCCCTCTGGCAGATAAGCAAATCATTTTTGTGCTGCTCAATGCTGTTTTTTGTGCGCGTACGAGTTTCGGCAGTAACCGTACCGCCCAGGCCGGTGCGCCCGTTGGCAATAAAGCGATCGTAGGCCTCCACTGCCTTTTGCAAAACAGCATAGCTCGTCAGCTCATACTCACGAAAAGCACTCTCCGCCTGTGCCAGCCCTTCTGTCTGCTCCCTTTGCTCCCTGGCGTTAGCCCTGAGCTGATAATCCAGGTCATTCTCACGCCGCCGCTGTCTGTCCTGCTCGCCCTGCACCTGCTGCTTTTCCTGCTCCAGACCTGCGATAAGCTCGCTCAAATGCACAAATTCGCTATTATTTTGCTGTGCCAGCTTCAGCTGCTGCAACTGCTCTTCAGACGCCCGGCATTGCCGGTGCAGGCTTTGACAATTAGCTGGTGCGTCATAGGCATAATCCTTAAAGCTATCCTGTGCTAGCCGCAGCTCCTGCCTGCGTCCTGTCTCCTGTGCCTGCGCTGCCAAAAGCTGCCTGCGCTCTGCCTGCAGCTGTGCAATAGCCTTTTGCGCACGCTTTTTGTTAAGCTCAAAGGTTTTTTGTCCCAGATAGTAAAAACGCAATTTATCAAAGGGCAGAAAATAACTATCCATAGCGACGCTCACACGCCCCTCGGCAGAAACCGCGTTCTCATAATTGCGCACCTTATCTATGGGCACCGCATGCATCCGACCCAGCTGATAATTGAAATACTGCTGTGCCAGGGCGTTCTTTATTTCCAGCTGATGCACAAGGGAATCCTCTGCAACCTCTATCTCCTTTTGCAGCAGCAGCTTGGTATTAAACAAATGCGCGTACTTATATTTGGAGCTATTGAACACATCGTCTGCTATATCATAATACTGCGGCTCAACTAAAATAGTATAGCGTCTGCGTCCCAAAAAGGCTTCTGCAGCGTCACGCCAGGCTTCGTCCTTCAGACAGATAACATATTCGCAGGCAAAGCAGGCCTGCGTATTAAGGCCCCGCTTGGCAAACTCACGGTTGAGCTCGTCACGCAGACCCACATAATCAGGAATTTCGCTATAATCATTAATGCGCTGCTCACAATCACGCAGAATCTTCTCCTGGCGCTCCAGCTCACTGCCAAGCGTTTTCAGCTTAGTGCGGATGGCAAACAGCTTTTCCCCATGCTCATCATACGCCGCCGCCACCAGCTGCTTCAGGCTGCTTACAGCCTCTGCCTTCTCTGCGGCAGAAAAATCCTGGCCGCACAGCGAAGCCAGCACCTCCTTATGATGTACATCCACCTGCTCCTGCTCAAAGCTGCGCAGCATCTCGCCCACCTGCTTCTGAAAGCTCTCCAGCGCCAAAAGCTGCTGCTCGCTCTGCCGCAGCTCCTGCCGCAGGCCTTGCAAATGCCTTTGCTCATCCTCAATAGCCCTCGTAGCATCCATCGCCCTAAGGTCAGCATTTGCCTGAATCAGACGGTCATCAACCTCACGCGCACGTATAGCCAGCGCCTGCAGCTGCTCCTGCGCCTGCTGCCTTTGCTGCTCTGCTAATAGCTTTTGCCGCCGCAGCTGCTCCAAGCTCCCCCTGCTCTCCAGCATCTGCTTATACACCAGCTTAATGTCATCCGTCAAAAGACGGTTACACTCATTATTGTAGCTGTCGTACGCCTCCAAAATTTTATCCAGCTCCTCTAACTCCTTTTCCACAGAGCTAAAGGCAGTATGCAAACGTTCAATATTATTTTTGGCATCAATCAGCTTATCAAAATCTACCTGCCGCTCCTCTAAAACGCTCTCACGGATAAAGGTATCTATCCTAGCATCCGGGTCATAGGTCATCACCCCGCGCAGCTTGCGCAGATATTTAGGCAGCTGCGTTTGTACATCCAGCTTCAGGCCCGTCATCTGCATAAACTTACGCAAGCCCTCTTCACGTCCCAGTAGCTGCAGCCTATAACGTTTCTGCAGTTCCTTAGCACTATATGGCTTAATAAATTCACCCTCCCTATAGGTGTGCTCTATATCCTCAAGCGTAGTCTTATCCAGCGCATAGCGCAGGGTCTGAGTATTATTGCTGGCAGTCGTTTCTATAACTGTACCCAGGACAAAGCTTTTCTTCTCTACATCATCATAATATTCCAGCGCAATATGACTGTAAACATTCGGCACCTTATCCGCAGGACGGATATAGGTGTTGGCCGTAGCATCCAGCAAGCCACGTGTATAGGAAGAAATAGTCCTTGCCTTCGTGCCCTTTACCTCCGAGGATTTGTTAAAAACAGTATCGCCATAGGCAGCATACTTAATAGCATCCAGGAGCACCGATTTACCATTGCCGTTTTTGCCGGCAATCAGCGTAAACCTGCCGATAGGAGCAGTGATATTGCTGAAGGCATACCAGTTAATCAAGCGCATACGCTTTAGCAGAATCATTCGTCCTCATCCTCCTGTGCGACAGCCTCATCCTCAACAGCAGTTTCCTGCGTGTCTGCCTTAAGGTATTCATCTACAGCAGTCTTAAACTGTGGCAAATCCCAGCCAAACTGCAAGGACGGATATAGCCTTATCTCCATCGCGTCCTCCATACCCTCATCAGCATCGCTGTAATTTATCAGGCTATATTTTTTGAACAGCTTCAGCGCGTTATTGAAATCTCCCTTGACCAAATTAATACCAAACGATTTGATCCTGTCAATCAAATCGCCCTTGCTGACAAACACTCCCTCGTTATAGCCCACGCCTTCCAGATACATCTTCCACAATACCAGGAGCAGGTGATACTGCAGCGTAGTAAAGGTCACCACGTTAGCACGCTTCAGCCCCACGGTATCCGCATCATCCTCGCTGGCGACAAGCATCGCGACCCCGGCCTTGGTATCAAGCAAAATGTCAAAGCCTATAACCCGCAGATAGGCCGAAACATCCTGACGGTTGCTTTCCCGCGCCAAAAAATTATAAAACCTTTCGTCACGCTCCCGCAGTACAAAGGTACCATCTAAAAGCTTACGCACACTGCGCTTAAAAATTATGCTGTTTTCTTCCTTAATCGATAGCTGTAAACTGATATCACTCATGCTTTGACCTCTTTACTATAATCCTGCTTATCGTCGCCACCGCCGTAGGCACCGTTCCCTCACCAAATTCCACCTCAAACGGAAAGCCCAAAGAGCCGGAATAAATAACGCAGCCTGCCAGCATCATAGCATCGTTGCGCGTGTGCACCTGGCAATCCTCCACCGACAGCCAGTCCTTATGCTGCATTTTGGCTTCAAAATAGGCTGCAACCTTCTCCAAGCTGTAGCGCTCAGAGCTTTGCGCCAAAAATTGCTGCTTCAGTATATCCAGCTGCTCCGCACTCACTAAATCCTGCGACAGTGCGGCATTGTGCAGATTAGGATTACGCTTGCGCCTTCTGGTGAACGACTTAGTGCCTATGTAAGCAATGCTTTGCAGGCGGTGTACCTGTGAAAGCCTTTGCAGTACCTCCGCCCTGCTTTCGTCAGGCAAATCCTTCAAATATAGCAGCAGACGGTTTAAGCTATGCTCCAGATTGGTGTTATTACTCAGCACCATCGTCATACGCATGGAATATAAA
>CAVKMV010000064.1:0-10487 GCA_963657675.1 Ruminococcus intestinalis | reverse complement strand
CTCTTCCACCTGTGCCAGCTTTGCGGCAATCAGGTCGGCACGGTAAATAAAATCGCCATAAATGTTGCCGCCCTCGGCCTCACGCATAGCCACCAAATTATTAACAGCCTGCTGCACAGCCTGCTCCACCTTAGGCCACACGCTTTCTACATCAAAAAAGCCTTCCTTGACATTGATAACGTCGGGACACTTGGCAAGATATAAAATTTCGGCAGCAGTGTTCACGGCCGCACTGTCGCCGCCAATGGCCTGACCAATCTCCTTCAGCGCCCTGTGATAGGCACTGGCCAGATTCTGGTCAACCTTCAGCGTACAGTTGCCACTGCTATTGTAATCGGCATTGATAAAAACATCAATGCGGCCACGGCTGACAGTTTTCAGGATAGTCTTGCGGATTTTATCCTCCAGGGGATTCAAAAAACGCGGCAAACGGATAGCAACCTCATTATAACGGTGGTTCACAGTCTTCATCTCGACTGTCACAGAAAAATCTGCGTCCTCGTATTCACCGCGGCCAAAGCCTGTCATACTTTTTAACACGGGCTTCCTCCTCGTCCTCACCGGCATGGGTGATATAAATTTTCTGCTTAAAAGACAAGCTTTTTGCTTTTGGCTTATCTTGAACATTCATTATACCATATTTAGCGTTTAATTTCAGCCTTTTTCTTGCGTTTTCGTGAAAATTTACTTCCCGCACCACACCTCAGCAGGCTGCAGGGCATCAGTACGCGCAAAAAAAGACCGGGAAGAGCTGCGTCCTCCATTACGGAGGCAGCAGCCTTCCCGGTCTTTAGTCTTGAGTTACATCATTTTGAGGAATTTGTCATACATAGCCAAAAAGCTCTGCATGTAGGCCTTGGCCTTTGCCAGGTCCTCCGCATCAGGATGACTGGCGGCAGCCGCCCAGCGTGCTTCGCTTTCGGGGCTGGCACCATGCGCACCGCCGGCAGGCATTTTGCGCATCATCTCAATCAGCGCGGGGTCAATGGCGCCACGGATAGAAAGCGTGCCCAAAACCTTGCAGTCATTGGCCAGACAGACGCCAGCGTTCGCCAGCGCGGTCACTGCGTGGTCGCTTGCAGGGTCAGCCCCCAGCGTCTGGAACAGCACCACCTTTTTGCCATGCAGGCTGCTGAGATATTTTTTCATGTTGGCATTAGGCGCTCCCCTGTCAACCCAATAGCCTGCCACAACTACGGCAAAGGCATCAGCAGCGGGTGCTTCGTCAAATCTGACCAGCACGCAGCGGTCGCCTGCACCCTCGGCCAAGGCCTTGGCCACCTTTTCGGTATTACCTGTTTTGCTGTCGTAAACAATTAAAACGTCTTGCATTTTGTGTCTCCTTTGTTACCTATTTTTTCGTGTCTGGCTTTCTCTGCCCCTGTGTGATGACAGCACTGCCAGCTTATACAAAATTTTCATCGCTCTGCCTTGTTGTATTTGCATAAGCGTACTTGCGTTGGTAGTTAGCAGACGATAACCTTATGATACATAGCATAGCAGAAAACAGCCAAAAAGGAAACAAAAATTTTTGACATTGGATAATAAAAATGCGCAGCCTACAGGCCTAGCACCCATAAGCTACGCAGGCTTATCCAAAATATGCTGCTATATTGTCTATCTGCAGCACGCCAGCTGCTGCGCCACGCGCTCCTCCATCTGCTGCAAGTTATCATACACCAGCTCGTGGTTGACATATTCAGGCTGCACACAGTCCAAAATCTGCTTCGCCGCCTTCGTCGCAAACGGCCTGTGCTGGTCTATGGCTGTAATGTGGCGCCAGATAACTTCGTTATTCATAACCTCAGGAAGCTTATAGCCAAAGCTGCGCTGATATTTTCCCGAAAGCGAGCAGCTCAGATGTACACCCTTAATCAGCTGCGCATATTCCCCCAGCTTATCCACCGTCCGGCAGATATAATCCGCTCCCTCCTGCTCATTCTTCAGACGCGTATTAGTATTCAGCAAATGCCCCGTATCCAGCATAATGCCGACATTTTTGCGTTCAATAAGACTAAAGAAGTACTTCACCATATGCACGTCCGTCAGCCGCAGTCCTGGCCACCACAAATTTTCAAACAGCACGCTCACATGCGCGGGAACCTCATCGGCCACCGCGTTAAACACCTTCGCCGCCTCTGTAAGCACCTGCTTGTCATCATAGCGGAAGTCAAAGGTAAAAACCGTTTCGTTGTCGGCCTCCGCCACGTGCCACACCAGGTATTCAGGCTTTTGCGTCAACGAATTACAGATATTCCTGCGGATCACTGCCAGCCATTCATCACGGCTCATAGCATCCTTAAAATAGGTCTGCCGTTCGCGCACCGTGCGGAACTGCTGCTGCAGACGTTTAGCCTTCTTCAGCCAGAAATCCATCCAATACGGCCAATAATTAAGGTGCACGCCCACAGTAAGCTCCTGATAATCTGGCTGACTGGTATAAACAAACTGCTCTATTCCGTCCAGTCCCATTCTGTCCACCAGGCCTTTGATCGTTAGGTTGCGTTCCCTTAATTCCCTTTCATAAAAATCAACCGGACAATAATTAAAAAGATGTTTCATGCTTTTTCCTTCCCCCAACGCAGCCTGCGCTGCCAGCTTTTATAGCATCGCAGACCTATGCACTAAAAAAACTGCAACCTCAAGGCTGCAGTTTTAGACAAAGTTATTCTGTAAGTCGCAAAGCCAAGAGCGTACAGGTAGCCCGTAACAGCCACCATCCTTAGCCTGAACACCGCAGGCCTACAGAAAATGCCTTAACCGAGGCACTCTGACTTAGTTCATCACCCTGTAGCATCTTGTGATGATATGCGCTACACGGCTCCCCCTACAGTTGCGGTACAGTACCAGATTCACACTGGTTTCCCCTCTGGTTAAAACAACCATGTTTAATTTGTTGCAAACAAAGCTAATATTCATATTAGTATGAAATATCATTACTACGCAAGTAGTATATCACCAATTGTCCATTCTGACAAGTAGCCGAAAAAATTTTTCCGCACACCACTGCCCTAACGACACACGTCCAGCGGCACCAGGGCCCTCAATCCATTGCTGCAGGCAAATTCGTCGGCCCGCACGCCAAACACATCTGCCAGCAGACGCGCCGTCACAATCTCCTGCGGCGCACCACCCGCCACCAGCCTGCCGGCCTTAATGACGGCTACGTAATCCGCATATTGTATTGCATGGTTCAAATCATGGATGACCATAACCACCGTCAGCCCCAGCTCCTTGTTCAGCTTGACCAATAGCTGCATAACCTCCAGCTGGTGACAGATATCCAGATACGTCGTCGGCTCGTCCAAAAGCAGCACCTGCGGCCGCTGCGTCAGCGCCATAGCTATCCAGGCACGTTGCCGCTCGCCGCCGCTGAGGGTGTGCAGCAGGCGGTGACTCATCGCCGTCATATTGGTCTGCTGCAGCGCCCACGCCACGTGCTGCGCGTCGTCCTTGCCGCCGCGCCCCAAAAAGCTGCGGTGCGGAAAGCGTCCCATCTCCACCAAATCCTGCACCGTTAAATCCGTAGGCGCAACCGGTGACTGCGTCAAAATCGCCAGACAACGGGCAAACTCACGGTGCGACAGGCTCTTGATATCGCGCCCCTTAAAGCTGATGCTGCCACGGGCGCAGGACAGGATGCGCGCGACGGCCTTGAGCGTAGTGCTCTTGCCGCAGCCGTTGGGGCCGATGATGGCGGTAATTTTGCCCTCGGGTATCTCCAGCGACAAATCATGGATAATAGTTTTTTTATTGATCGCGATATCTACGTGCTGCACCTGCAAAACAGGCTGCACAAAATTAAGCTCCGTCATCAGATCTCCCTCCTTAACAAGAATAAAAAGAAGGGAGCACCCAAAAAGGCCATAATAATGCCAACAGGCAGCTCAATCGGCGCAAACACCACACGCGCGAAGGTGTCGCTGAGCGTAACAATAGCAATGCCCAAAAGTGCCGATGCAGGCAGCAGAAAGCGGTAGTCGCTGCCAATCAGCAGGCGGGCAGCGTGTGGCACCACCAGTCCCACAAAGCCCAAAAGGCCCACGACGCTGACAGCGCTGGCTGCCAGTAGCGCGGCAACAGCCGTCAGCAGGATGCGAGTAACCTCCACGTTCACGCCCAGGCCGCGCGCCATTTCGTCACCTAGCTGCAGGATGTTGAGATAGGCAGCGCTCGCCAACGCCAGCACCAGTCCCAGCACCGCATAGGGCAAAATTATCTGTACATGCGGCCAGCTGCGGGCAGCCAGGCCGCCCACCATCCACATCAGCGCACCATGCACCCTGTCGCTGTAAAAAATCATCAGACCGCTAATGCCTGCGCTCAAAAATGCCGACACCGCCACGCCTGCCAAAATGATGCGCACCGGCTTGATGCCGTTCTTCCAGGCCAGGATATAGATGCACACCGCTGCCAGCATCGCACCGACAAAGGCCACAGGCGTAATTAAATATTCCATAGCAGGGAATAAAATCATAATCACCACGCCTGCCAGGCCTGCGCCCGAGCTGATGCCAATGATGTGCGGATCTGCCAGCGGATTACGCATAATGGCCTGCAAAATCGCCCCCGAAAGCGACAGGTTGATGCCGACAAGCGCGCCCACAATAGTGCGCGGCATGCGGATATTCCAGATAATCTGGCTGCGCGGGTCCGTACCGGGGTTTAGCAATATATCTATAATCTGCTGCATCGTAATGGTGCTGGAGCCCTTCGTCAGACTCAAAAACGCACCCAGCACTGCCAAAAGCAAAAACACCAGCAGCACCAGGGCGCGCCAGCTGCCACGCGCCAGGCCAAAATATGCAGTATCTGCCTGTTTATTTTCCATTAGCAAACGCCTCGGGGTACACCTGCTGCGCCATATATTTTACAGCCTCAGGATAGCGCAGGCCCGGGTTAAGCAAAAACAGCTTTTCCGGCAGCACATACACTTTGCCTGCCTGCACCGCAGGCAGACTGTTCCAGGCAGGATTATTTTTGAAATCACTGCGCAGGCGGTTTTCAATCTCCTCCGGCTTGCCCATAGAGGTAATGAAGATAATCTCAGGGTTCTGCTCCACTAAGGTTTCCATGCTGTAGGGAGTTTTATCGCTCTTGCCCTTGAGCGCGGCAGCAGCCACGTTTTCAAAGCCCAGCAGATCGCTGACGCAGCCTGCAATGCTGTGCGAGCCCTCCACCGTCACCGAGCTGGCAGTAGCGTGCATGATAACGACACGCTTTTTTTCCTTGGGCAGCTTGCTGGTGACGGCGGCAATCTGCTTATCCAGCAGCTCGTTTTCGGCCTTGGCCTTATCCTGCGTGCCATATATATCGCCCAGGGTTTTGACCGTAGCCTTTACATCGTCATAGGTGCGTGCGTCGAATTCAATAACGGGGATTTTGTTGGATTCCAGCAGCGGCACAAATTTGTCGTGCTGGTTTTTGCCAGCCAGCACCAAATCAGGCTTCAGGCCTACAAGTGCTTCCATATTAATATTGTAAACCATGCCTACCTCAGGCACGGACTTCATTGATTCAGGAATGCTGCCAACCTTGGAGGAGGCACGACCTACAATCTTGCCGCCAACTGCCTCGATCATGCTCAGGTACGACGGACTCAGGCTCACAACCCTTTCGGGCTTTTGGGCAAGCGTAACCTCCCTGCCTGCCACGTCCTTCAGCTGCAGATAGGCCTTATCAGCCCCACCCTTGGCGGTATCACCGCCGCAGCCGCTGGCGGCAATGGCAGTAACAGCCAATATTGCACAAACAAATTTTTTCAGCTTCATCTCAATCACCTCATACTCTTCTGCTGACCCTTAAGCCAGCCTGGCAGCCAAAAAACTTTTTAAGATAAAATCTCATTAACATCGCCCTCATAATAGCACAAAACAAAGTCCTAGTCAACGAAAGTTGCAGTTATAACAGGTTGTTGCTATAATGGTTACGAAAGATAGTTCTACGAAGGAGCATGCAAATATGGAAATTACTGCAATGATTGAGCGCATAAACGTTTTAGCCAAAAAGAAAAAGACCAGTGGCCTCACCCCTGCCGAGCTGGCAGAGCAAAAGGAGCTGTACAAGCAATATCTGGGCAACATCCGCAGCCAGCTGAAGGCACAGCTGGATAATATCGAGGTGGTGGACGAGCTGCCTGCCAAAAACAGGCTGCACTGATGAGCGCCATCCTTTCGCCCTCCATGCTGGCCTATGAGGATGATTTTTTGCTGGTTATTGATAAGCCTGCGGGGATGCTGGTGCACCCCACCGTGAGCGAATGCGGTGCCACGCTCTACGATTACGTCAAGGCGTACTACGCAGCACGCGGCCTTGGCTTCGGCATCCATCCCGTTTCGCGTCTGGACCGCAACACATCGGGGCTGGTCATTTTCGCCAAGGAGCCCGTGGTGCAGTTTTGGCTCAGCCAGCAGCCTGTTACCAAGGAATATCTGGCACTGGTCTGCGGCCGCGTCAGGCAGGAGCAGGGAATTATCGAAGCACCCATCGCCCGCAAGGAGGGCAGCATTATCGAACGCTGCGTTGACGCAGAGCGTGGCAAATACGCCAAAACCGCCTACCGCCTGCTTGGCTACTATGGTGACAGCAGCCTGCTAAACGTCCGCCTTTTTACCGGACGCACGCACCAGATACGCGTGCACCTGGCGCACATCGGCCATCCCTTGGTTAATGACAACCTTTACGGCACGCCCGGTCTGCAGTCACGTCATGCGCTGCACGCCTGGCGGCTGGCCTTTAAGCATCCTGTGAGCGATGAGCTTATAGAAATCACCCGTTCCCTGCCACAGGATTTGCGAAAAATGCTGTACTAAATGACGATAGCATGATATAATTAGCGTATACTAATGTAAAGACAGAGCGCTTGTACAGCTGCCGCAGGTGCACACAGCTGGCGACAGGCACCCTGAATAAGGAGGAATAGACAATGCCCTTAGTTACATCTACCGAAATGTTCAAAAAAGCTTATGAAGGCCACTATGCTGTTGGTGCCTTCAACGTCAACAACATGGAAATCATCCAAGGCATCGTTGCCGCTGCCAAGCAGGAAAAATCCCCGCTGATTCTGCAGGTCAGCGCCGGTGCCCGCAAGTACGCCAGCCACATCTACCTGATGAAGCTGGTGGAGGCAGCCGTTGAGGATACCGGCCTGCCCATCTGCCTGCACCTGGACCACGGTGAGGATTTTGAAATCTGCAAGGCCTGCGTTGACGGCGGCTTCACCTCCGTTATGATTGACGGCAGCAAGCATCCCTTTGAAGAAAATATTGAAATGACCCGCCGCGTTGTGGAATACGCCCACGAAAGAGGCGTTGTCGTAGAGGCCGAGCTGGGCCGACTGGCAGGCGTAGAGGACGCCATTAAGGTTAACTCCAAGGACGCCACCTACACCGACCCCGACCAGGCTGTAGAATTTGTTGAACGCACCGGCTGCGACAGCCTGGCCATCGCCATCGGCACCAGCCACGGCGCTTACAAGTTCAAGGGTAAACCCGAGCTGGACTTTGCCCGCCTGGAAAAAATCACCAACCTGCTGCCCGGTTATCCGCTGGTTCTGCACGGTGCTTCCACCGTTATTCCTGCCTTTGTTGAGGAATGCAACAAGTACGGCGGCAAGCTGGACGGCGCCCAGGGCGTGCCCGAGGACATGCTGCTGAAGGCCGGCAAGTTTGGCGTGTGCAAGATCAACATCGACACCGACCTGCGCCTGGCCATGACCGCTTCTATCCGCAAGCACTTTGTTGAGGCTCCTGGCGACTTCGACCCGCGTCAATACCTCAAGCCTGCACGCCAGGCCATCCAGGACATGGTTGCCCACAAGATGCGCGACGTGCTCAACAGCAGCAACAGACTGTAATTTACAGGAAAATTTTATAGGCTAATACGCCCTAAGCAAAGCAAAAGCAGTCATGCGGTAACAGAAATGTTACTGCGTGACTGCTTTTTTGCTTGCGTATGCCAGCCCCAAATCCGATGCGGAAAATTGCTTTCTGTCGCTTATGGCCGGTTCTATCGCTACCATATTGCTTACTTTGTCACCAAATCCAGCAGGCTCTGATAGCTATCTACCACATCGTAGACCACCTCGCCGCTGCTGATGGCCTTGAAGTGCTCCCTGGCGCAATGGATTTTGGCTTCTTCTATCAAACGCAGCTGCATTGAATTCATGGAGCCCTTGGTCTCGGCCACAAAATAAATGTGCTTCACGCTGCCTTCATAAAAGGCAATCGCCCAGTCGGGGTTATAACGGCCCACAGGCGTGGTAATGTAAAAGCCGTCAGGCAGCTTAACATAAACTGCAACCTCAGAGCTTACATCCAATGCCGTAGCAAATTTTTGCTCGTTGGCAGAATCATAGACGATGTGGTCATACAAATGCTTTTTGGCCTTCATAGCATTCACTCCCAGGCGTCCCTTGATGGTCGGTTCGGTAAACACATCCATGTCATAGCGTTCGTCCATCATGTTATAGGTGATGTGCTGGATGATGGCTGTTGCTTTTTCATCGTTGATGAGGGCTGCCGCCCTGATGATGAATTCCTCGGGATTATCCTTGAATTGGGCGAATACGCAGGGCTGTATTCCCTTGAGAATTTGGATGACCGCCTTGCGCGTCAGCTTGGTTTCCTCCACCAGCTTGCCAACCAAATCGTACTTTACGTTGCTGCTGGCGGCGATGGTGTGGCCATAGCTTGCTGCCCGCTCCTTAACAAAGGCGCTGCCATTTACAAGCGCTTCCCTGGATTCGATATGCTCCATCGCTCCTGTTTCTACCTGAAAGATTATTTTGGCTACGTGCAGCCTGCTGTCTAGAGCGCGGATTGCTTTTTTCACCAGCTCGTCAGTATCAAAATCAACCACATACACCGTTTTGGCGTTAATCCTATCCCACAGCGCCTTAAATTCCGGCATCGCCAGCTTGCTTTCGTCCACCTTCAGCTCTACGTTATTTGTGCGTGCATTCTCCGGCTTCATGCAATTAGTATCATAAACGCTATCAAGAATTTCAAGTACGGAGGTCTGACAATCGGCCACCTCCTCAGCAAGTTGAAGTCTGCCGTTTTTCTTGTCTTCGTAGTACTTATCAGTGAAGGCGCCCTTTTTATCGATGTAGCCGTTGACGATTAGGTCAAAATGGATAGCTCTCGCGGTATCCTGATCTATAATCTGCTCGTTGCCCCTGTCATCCCTAATTACCCTGTCAACAAACAGCTCCGCCGTAACGGCACGCGGACGGTCGCTCACAGCGTCAGCATATTCTGTCTGCAATCCCCTGGCAAAGCTGTCATAGCTTTCGCTGGCGATGACTGTCAGCACGTTGATCTTTTGCACGTCTGCTCCCAATACGTTGGTATCCATGCGCTCGCCGTCCTGGTTGACACACAGGCGCAGTCCGCGGCCTACCTCCTGACGCTTGCGCACCTCGCTGCTGCTTTGCTTCAGGGTGCAGATTTGGAACACATTGGGGTTGTCCCAGCCCTCGCGCAGGGCGGAATGGGAAAAGATAAAGCGCACCGGGGAGCGCTGCGGGTCGCGGTCCAAAAGCAGCTCCTTGTTTTTCATAATCAAATCGTAGGCAGCTTCATCGTCCGTCGTGGTTTCCCTGCGCTTGAGGCTGCAATTGATCAGCTTGCCTTTTTTATCAATAGAAAAATAACCAGCGTGGGTTTTGGCAGCAGGGATGGCCTGCAGATATTTTATGTAGTCATCCTCTGCCAGCCTTATTTGCCAATGCTCCAGAATATCGTTATATTCCTCTTCAAACATTTGCGCGTAGATGCCGTTTTGCGCCTGACCTGCTTCGTCATAAATGCGGTATTTGGCCACCTCATCGATGAAGAAGAGTGACAGCACCTTGATGCCCTTATAAAACAGCTCCCGTTCCCGCTCCAGGTGGGACAAAATCGTTTCGCGAATCTGAATGCGGCGCAGCTCCTCCTCGCTCACCTTGCCAATGACATCGCCGACATAGATTTTTTTGCCATTCAAAAATTCTATGGAATCGTCGCGTCCGTCAATGTGGGATACTACAAAGCCCTGCTTATACTCCTCCATGCCGCCGGAGTTATCATAAAGGTTGTAGCCCTCGGAAACAGTGCGGGTGATCTTGCGGATGCCCTTGGCGCCCTTGCAGTCAAACTGCAGCGTTGCCGTCGGCGCTGTCTTGGATACGTTAACGCTTTCCAGATAAACATAGCCCTCTGTGGCCGTGCTGCCCGATTCCGTAATGCCCTTTACTTCTATCTTCTTCACCAGGCGCTTATTATAGGCCTCCATGGCGTCTAGGCGATAAACCATGTTATAGATGCTGTCGCTTTTGTGGGTGGCAGAATAGCGCAGCGTCACCAGTGGGTTGAACTGCTGCAGGTTCTCCTTGGTCCTGGGTCCTTCTACGGACTGCGGCTCGTCAATAATCAGCACAGGAGTCGTCTTGGCGATGATGTCAATGGGTCTGCGCGAACGGAATTCGTCCAGCTGCATATAAATAC
>CAVKMV010000063.1:0-10861 GCA_963657675.1 Ruminococcus intestinalis | reverse complement strand
AATTGGGGGAGCGATTTTGACCACACAAAGTGTCAAAGCGCCGACCACACCACAAAAATTGGGGGATACTTTTTTATTATGTATGGAGATCTGGTAAAGGTTTTAGCAGGCTAAAAAGCTCCGCACACAAAATATTTATCCCCTGCAAGAAGTATTTTATGCATCCATGTAGAATATATAAAGTAAACAATTTGGGTCAAGGTTGTTTTGCATCTTTATTTAAGGAGGGATGAACGATGATTTATAACTATTATCCGGGGTGTACGCTTTCTACCAAAGCCAAAGCCCTGGATAAGGCAGCACGCCGCTGTGCAGAGCTTTTGGGCTTTCCGCTGGTGGAGCTACCCGAATGGCAATGCTGCGGTGCTGTGTACCCCATGGCTCCTGACGCTATTGCCGAGCGCTTGGGCGCAGTGCGGGCGCTTGTCGCTGCCCGTGCCAACGGCGGCGTACTGGTGACACTTTGCAGTGCCTGTCACCATGTACTCAAGCGTGTTAACCATGATATGGCGGCAAATCCTGCCATTGCAGCAAAGGTGAACACTTATCTGCGCCTGCAACAGCCATATCACGGTGAGACACGGGTGCTGCACTATCTGGAGGTGCTGCGTGACGAAATCGGCTGGCAAAAGCTGTCGCAGCAGGTGACCAAACCGCTGAAGGGACGCAGCATTGGTGCTTATTATGGTTGTCTGCTGCTCAGACCGGGATCAGTTATGACCCTCGATGACCCGGAAGGTCCAACAATTTTAGAAGACTTTATCAAGGCTCTGGGGGCTGTGCCTGTCAGCTACAGCATGCGCAACGAATGCTGCGGCGGTTACCGCGCGCTCGCAGATAAGGACTACTGCCGGCAAATGGTCAGCGAAATCAAGGCTAACGCTGCCAGCTGTCAGGCGCAGGAGCTGATAACTGCCTGCCCGCTGTGTCAATATAATCTGACAGCCAACGGCGCGGAGGGAAGCCTGCCGGCACGTTATTTCACCGAGCTTTTGGCTGAGGCCTTAGGCGTGGACGAAGGAGGCGGCGCAGATGGAGCAAGATAAGCAGCAAATAATTGCAGCAGTCAAGGAGCTTGCTGCCACGGACGTACGCAAATGTATGCAATGCGGCCGCTGCAGCGCCAGCTGTCCTGCAGCATTCAAAATGGATTTATTACCCAACCGCATCGTGTGGGAGCTTAGCTGTGAAAACAGCACCGCCCTGCTCAACGCTTCTTCCCCCTGGCAATGCCTGTCGTGCTTTGCCTGCGAGGTCCGTTGCCCGCGTGGCGTCAGCCCGGCGCGTATTATGGAGGCGCTGCGTCTGGTGCACATACGCCAGCAGGGTGGCAACCGTCTGCCTGCTGAAAGCTTAGAGCATTATCCTGATGATATGCCACAGCAGCTTTTGGTAGCAGCGTTTAGAAAATATAACAAGTAGGAGGAATCCACGTGCAAAAAATAGGTGTTTTTGTTTGTTGGTGTGGCAGCAACATCGCCGGCACGGTGGATGTTGCCCAGGTAGTACAGGCAGTACGCCAAATCCCTGACGTTGCCTACGCTACCGATTATAAATATATGTGCTCGGAGCAGGGGCAGGAGCTGATCCGCAAGGCTGTAGCCGATTACAGGCTCGACAGGCTGGTGGTCTGCAGCTGCTCTCCCCGCATGCACGAAGCCACCTTCCGCAAGTGTGCTGAAGGTGTCGGCATCAACCCTTACATGGTAGAAATCGCCAATATCCGCGAGCAATGCTCCTGGGTTATTAAGGATAAGGCTTTGGCAACTGCCAAGGCTATTAAGCTGGCTAAGGCTGCTATCGCCAAGGTGCGCTTTAACACGCCGCTAAAGGCAGGCGAAAGCCAGGTGACCAAGCGCGCTCTGGTCATCGGCGGTGGCATTGCCGGCATACAGACAGCGTTGGATATTGCTGAAGCCGGCTACGAGGTCGACATTGTAGAAAAGGAACCGACTATTGGCGGACGCATGGCGCAGCTGGATAAAACCTTCCCGACGCTGGACTGCTCTGCCTGCATTTTGACGCCGAAAATGGTGGATGCCGCCAGTCACGAAAATATCACGCTATACACCTATAGCGAGGTAGAAAATATGAGCGGCTTCGTAGGTAATTTTGATGTAACCATCCGCAAAAAGGCACGCAGCGTGCGTGCTGATATGTGCAGCGGCTGTGGCATCTGTACAGAAAAATGTCCGTCGCGCCAAACCTCCAGTGAATTTGACATGGGCTTAAAAAAACGCGGCGCTATCTACATTCCCTTTGCGCAGGCTATCCCCAAGGTGCCTGTAATTGACCGTGAAGCCTGCATAAAATTCAAAACAGGCAAATGCGGAATCTGCTCCAAGGTTTGCCCTGCAGCTGCGATTGACTATGAGCAGCAGGACGAGCTGATAAGCAAAAAATATGGCGCTATCGTGCTGGCCACCGGCTTTGAAACAATTGCTTTAGATAAATTCGGCGAATATGGCTATGGTGTCAGCAAGGACGTAATCACCTCGCTGCAGCTGGAGCGTCTGACAAACGCAGCCGGTCCTACCGAGGGTCACCTTGTCTGCCCCTCCAGCGGCAAAGAGCCGAAGAAGGTCGTTATTGTTTCCTGCGTAGGCTCGCGTGATATTAGCGGCCGTGGCAAAAGCTACTGCAGCAAAATCTGTTGTATGTATAACGCCAAGCATGCTATGTATATCCGCGAAAAATATCCTGATGTTGACGTGACAGTCTTTTATATTGATGTACGCACTCCCGGCAAGGGCTTTGACGAATTCCAACGACGTGCCGTGGAGGAATATGGTGTGCATTATGTACGCGGTCAGGTTGGCAAGGTTGTTGTTGACGGTGACGGCAGATTGACTGTTTTCGCCAGCGATTTAAACAGCGGCCGTCATTTAATGCTTAACCCCGATTTAGTAGTGCTGGCAACAGCCGTAAAGCCGGCAGCACAGGCCCGCCACTTAGCAAGCATGCTGACAGCAAGCATTGATAATGATGACTTTTACGTAGAAGCTCATCCCAAGCTGCGCCCGGTAGAGAGCCCCACCGCCGGCATCTTTTTGAGCGGCATGTGCCAGGGACCCAAGGATATACCCGAAACAGTTTCGCAGGCTGGGGCCGCAGCAGCCAAGGTTATCGGTCTTTTAGCAAAAAATAAGCTATTTACTAATCCCTGTACCGCTAAATGCGATACCAGCATTTGCAGCGGCTGTCTGTCCTGCACCCACGTGTGCCCTTATGGCGCGGTGAGCGGTGAAAAACAGCAGATTATTACCAAGCTCGGGGTGCGCACCGAGCGCGTCGTTGCCACTGTAAACACAGCGCTATGCCAGGGCTGCGGTGCCTGCACGGTGGCCTGTCCCTGTGGTGCGATGGATTTACAGGGCTTTACTAATCAACAAATTCTGGCAGAGGTGGACGCATTATGCTAGATAATAAAAATTTTGAACCCAAAATCGTGGCCTTTTGCTGCAACTGGTGCAGCTATGCCGGTGCAGACGGTGCCGGCACGGCACGCAAGCAATATCCTGCCAACATCAAAATCATCAAGGTTCCCTGCTCCTGCAGAGTAAACCCGCTTTTTATCCTGCGCGCCTTTCAGCGTGGTGCTGACGGTGTTATTATGTGCGGCTGCCATCCAGGCGACTGCCACTATACAACAGGCAACTATTATGCCCGCCGCCGTATGACACTGCTTTTGAGCATGCTTGACTACCTGGGGGTAGCAGGTGACCGTTTCCGCGTAGAATGGGTGAGCGCTGCCGAAGGCGCCCGCTTTGCGCAGGTTATGAACGATTTTGCTGAACATATTACAGCCTTAGGCGAAAATGTAAAGTTGAGGGACTTGCGATGCAAAAAATAGAACAATTGCTGAAGGCAAGGGCAGCAGAGCTGCTGGCAGCAGGTACAGTAGAGCGTGTGCTGGCCTGGCAGTCGGGTGAATTTTTCTATGACAACACCCCGGCAGCGGCTGAAACCGCTACTGATTGTCAAAAATTTGTCTACAACGAATTCTGCCCTGCTAACCTCAGCAAATATTTAATAGAAACCACCAACGCCGGCAAAAAAACAGCTGTGTTTTTAAAGCCATGTGATACTTACGGCGTAAACCAACTGCTAAAGGATAACCGTATCAGGCGTGAGCTTGTTTATGCAATCGGCACCCCCTGCAGCGGTATGCTGGATATAAAGAAAATCCAGGCAGCAGGCGTCAGGGGCATCACTAAAATAGCAACAGATAATGATACCATCTATATAGCAAGCGTTTATGGTGACAGGCAATTACCCAAGGAGCAGTTTTTGCTTGCCAAATGCCGCCAATGTAAGGGCAGTGCCTATGCCATCGCCGACGAAACGCTGGCGCAGCCGCTGCCCACGCCACAGGCACCTGCTGACAGGTTCGCTGCCGTCAGGAAGCTGGAGACCATGAGTGCAGCAGAGCGTTTCGCCTTTTGGCAAAGCGAGCTGAGCAAATGTATCCGTTGCAACGCCTGCCGCGACATCTGCCCGGCGTGCAGCTGCGAGCAATGTATTTTTGATAATCCGCAGGCTCCTGTGGCCGGCAAAGCCAATGCCGACAGCGCTGAAGAGCAGCTGTATCACATTATCCGCGCCTGCCACGTAGCAGGACGCTGCACAGGCTGCGGCGAATGTGCGCGCGTGTGTCCGCAGGGTATTCACCTGGAGCTTTTGAATTTGAAATTCACCAAGGACATCAACAGCTTTTTCGGCAGCTACCAGGCTGGGGCAGATGCTGAAACTGCGGCACCGCAGGTAAGCTATCAGCTCAGCGACCCGGAGCCTGATAGCGCCGCAAAAGGAGGTGCACAGCATGTATAAAATTGCTAAAAGCGACCTGCCAAGGCTTTTTGCCGTGCTAAATAACATCGGTACACTGCTGTTGCCTTATGCGGACAAAAAAGGCGGCGCCGACCTTGCTCCCTACAGCGCCGGTGCAGAGGTAAATTTAGACGCACTTTTAACCAACCGCAGCGCCAAGGATGTTTTCTTTCCCCAGATAGAAAATCTGCTGACCTTCAGGACCAGCGGCAAGGAGCTGGCGCTGGAGCAAAGCGTTCCACCTGCCGGAACAACGATAGTTTTTGGCTTGCGTGCCTGCGATGTGCGTAGCTTTGATATTTTAGACAGGGTATTTTTAAAAGAACCTGTCGATACATATTACCAGTCCAGACGTAAAAACTGTCTTTTGATAGGCCTGGCCTGCAGCGCTCCCGAAGAAACCTGCTTCTGCCATGCCTTTGCTATTGATGCAGGCGTACCTGATAGCGACGTGCAGACCTGGCTTTTAGCTGACTGCCTCTGCTGGCTGCCTGCAACAGCCCGGGGCGAAGAACTGACGCAAAAGCTTTTGCAGCAGGGACTGCTTACTGAAGCAGCTGCAGCTGACATGCAGATGGTAGCAGAGCAAAAAGCAGCAACGAAGAAGTTTTTGGAGCTATTGCCCTTGCATGATTTTCAGGTAGATACTGCATTGGCGCAAAATGAGCTGCAGCTGTTCCACAGCAAGGCCTGGGAGGAGCTTTCCGCCCCCTGCTTATCCTGCTGCACCTGCACCTATGTCTGCCCCACCTGCCACTGCTACGACATCCGCGATTATCAGCAGAGCGAAGCAAGCACGCAGCGCTACCGCTGCTGGGACAGCTGTATGGCGAAGGATTTTACCCAAATGGCCCATGGTAACCCGCGCAAGAGCAAGCTGGAGCGTTTCCGCCAGCGCTATATGCATAAGCTGGTATATTTCCCCGAAAATAACGACGGCACCTTCGCCTGCGTCGGGTGCGGACGTTGCCTGCGTAAATGCCCAGTACACTTAAATATTGTTAAGGTTGCCAAGGCCTTGGCTGCTGCGGAGGTGAAAGAGGATGTTTGATAAGCAGGATGCATTAATTCCTAAAATTGGCGTAATAACTGATATCTGTGACGAAACCGCCGATGTCAAAACCTTTAGGGTGGAAGCCTGCACCGGCGGCAAGCTGTTTGAGCACCTTCCCGGGCAATGCGCTATTTTGTCCGTTCCCGGCAGAGGAGAGGCTATTTTTTCCATCACCTCCTCGCCTACTAACAAAAAATATATGGAGTTCAGCATCAAGCGCTGCGGCTGCATCACCAACTTTTTACATTTCAATTTAGAGGTTGGTCAGCAAATCGCTGTACGCGGCCCCTATGGCAACCACTTTCCCGTTGAAGACAAGCTGAAAGGAAAGGATCTGCTTTTTATCGCCGGCGGCATCGGTCTGGCGCCGCTGCGCAGCGTCATCAACTATATGCTTGATAAGCGCAGTGATTACGGCAGTATTGATATCGTCTACGGCGCACGCAGCAGGGAAGACTTTGTACGCTATGACGAGCTGACCAAGGTTTGGCCGCAGCAGCAAGATACACGCGTACACCTGACTATTGACAGGGCACAGGAGGGCTGGAACGGCAACGTCGGCTTCGTGCCCAACTTTTTGAAGAACCTAAAATTTACGCCGGATAAAACTGTGCTGCTATGCGGTCCGCCGATTATGATTAAGCTGTGCCTGGCCGCCCTCACGGAAATGGGCTTTGCCAAAAGCCAGGTTTACACAACGCTGGAGCTGCGCATGAAATGCGGCATTGGCAAGTGCGGCCGCTGCAATATCGGCAAAAAGTACGTCTGCAAGGATGGTCCGGTCTTTACCTGCGACCAGTTAGACGAAATGCCGGATGAATACTAAATAAATTTGAGGAAGCTAATACAAGGAGCAGAAAATATGGAGCAAATGGTAACTGTTTATCTGCTGGGAAAGCAATACAGCGTCCCGGCAACCCTCACCATTATGGATGCCATGGAATATGCAGGCTTCAAGCTGGTGCGCGGCTGTGGCTGCCGCAGCGGCTTTTGCGGTGCCTGCGCTGTTATTTACCGCATCAAGGGAACAACAGATATTAAGGTAGTGCTGTCCTGTCAGACTAAGGTTGAGGAAGGTATGTGCGTTGGCCGTATTGAGTCCTTTCCTCTAAACAAACGCACCTTTAATATTGAGGAAATTAAAGCCACTGACAACATCGTCGGTCAGCTTTACCCGGAAATTTTCAGCTGCGTCGGCTGCAATGCCTGCACTAACGGCTGCCCGCAGGGACTGAATGTTATGCAATACATCGCCTATGCCCAGCGTGGTGAATACGAAAAGGCAGCACATGCTTCCTTTGACTGCGTCAGCTGCAACATCTGTGCTTCGCGCTGTCCTGCACAAATCAGCCACAGTGCCGTCGGCCTGCTATGCCGCCGTCTAACCGGCAAATACATAGCACCCAAATGCAGCCATTTGGAAGAACGTGTCGCAGAAATTGAAAACGGCGACTATACAGTGCTGTTGAATAAGCTGAAGTCGATGCCGTTAGATGAAATTAAAGCCTTGTACAACAAGCGCGAGATTGAGAAATAAGAGGAGGTGAGAAAATGAGTGCTTTTACTGAAGAAATGCTCCAATCAATGGCCAAGGTGGAGGCTACGCGCTCTAAGCGTCTGCATGCTGAAATACCGCGCTTCAGTGCCGAAGAAAAGGAGGCGCTGCTACAGGAATTTCATCCTGATTACAGCGCCAAGGGCTTTAAGATTTTGGAGGTTGGTCCCAACAAAGGGCAAAAGGTTCCCGTAGAGCTGGCACGCCTTTTAGAAGGTCAAAGCCGCCTGCAGAATGTAAGGCTGAATTTGGCAAAGATTGATTACGATGTTGATGTATTAGTTATCGGCGGCGGCGGTGCCGGCGCTTCAGCAGCCCTGGAGGCGAAAAACGGCGGTGCCAGCGTGCTGATCGTCACCAAGCTGCGTATGGGTGACGCCAATACGATGATGGCTGAGGGCGGTATACAGGCCGCCGATAAGCCAAACGATTCACCAGCCCAGCATTACCTGGATGCCTTCGGCGGCGGTCACTTTAAAAATATCCCTGAGCTGCTGGAAAAGCTGGTGACTAACGGGCCTCTCGCTATTGACTGGTTGAGCAAACTGGGAGTGATGTTTGACAAAGAGCAGGACGGCACCATGGTGACAACCCATGGCGGCGGCACCAGCCGCAAGCGCATGCATGCCTGCGCCGATTATAGCGGTGCTGAAATTATGCGCGTGCTGCGTGACGAGGTGCAAAACCAAGGTATAAACGTGCTGGAATTCGCACCGGCGGTTGAACTGCTGCTAGACGAAGAAGGTAAGGCTGCAGGTGCTGTTCTCTGGGATTACGACAGTCAGGAATTCAAGCTTGTGCGCGCCAAAGCCGTTATTATGGCTACCGGTGGCGCAGGGCGCCTGCATTATCAGGGTTTTCCCACATCCAACCACTATGGCGCTACGGCTGACGGTCTGGTTATGGCTTACCGCGCAGGCGCGCCGCTGATTTATGCGGATGCAATCCAATATCATCCGACCGGTGTAGCCTATCCCGCTCAAATTTACGGTGCCCTGGTTACCGAAAAGGTGCGTTCCATCGGTGCGCAGCTGGTTAATGCTGACGGTGAAATCTTTATGCACCCGCTGGAAACCCGCGACGTTGCCGCTGCTTCCATCATCCGTGAGTGTACTGCCCGCGGCAAAGGCGTAAAAGCCTTGGACGGCGTGGCGCTGTGGCTGGATACACCGCTGATTGAAATGCTTCATGGTGAGGGAACTATTGCCAAACGCATACCGGGTATGCTGCGCATGTACGCCAAGTTCGGCATCGACCTGCGCAAGGAGCCGATTTTGGTCTACCCCACCCTGCATTATCAAAACGGCGGTATCCTCATTGATAAGGCTGCACAGTCAAAGCTACCAGGTCTGTTTGTTGCCGGTGAAGCAGTCGGTGGCATCCACGGCACCAACCGTCTGATGGGCAACAGTCTGCTGGATATCATTGTTTTTGGCCGCATTGCCGGCACGCAGGCCGCCCAAGCTGCCAAAACTACAAAATTAGGCAGGCTTTCGCTGGAGCACGTACGCCGCTACGCTGACGAGGTCAAGGCCGCAGGCGTGGAGGGCGAGCTGTCGCCAAAGCTGCTGCCTGTTTATACGCATGGACGCGAAATGAGATAAGAAAATAATTCTATAATAAGTGCCAGAGGTCTGACCTAATTTAGGTTGAGACCTCCGGCACTTATTTTGTATTACAATATTACAATGCTAAAGCTGTAACGCTAATAGCAGGTAAACTGACGTTTTGTTTGACGCTTACAATGAATGATAAAAAATACGACGGCCTACAACCGTGTCAACCTCCCAATGACCAAACTCTTTACGCTCATCGACTTACAACTGACCTGTTTATTTGCTTATAGTATATCACAAAACAATTTAGGCGTTAAGGTGTGGGAAGACGTATACTTGACAGGCTTGATAGAAGTGATGGGATATGGCTGCTGATGAAAAGCAGCACCCCCTGCGCCAAAACGCCGCAAAAGGTGCTGCTGCCAAAGCCATGTTAAATTTTAGCGCGCGTCCTGCGCCCCTTCTGCCTCCGGCTCCGCCTGCAGCCTTTGCACCTCGGCGGGGGGCAGCCCTGTGCCCTGCACCACCTGGGCGGCGGGCAGACCCATACGCAAAAAGCTTTTGGCCGCATTTATTTTTCCTTTAAGGATGCCTTCAGCCAAGGCTTCGTTGCGCAGGTCCTTCATGCGGATTTCGTATAGCATATACTCCTTCCTCACTTTCTTATCATACTTCACGTCGACGATGGTTTTAGCAATCTCGTCAGTAAATTCACTGGTTACGATGTTACTGTTAATGTAGTCACAAAAGCTCCTCCAGCAGGTGCTTGCAAATCCTCTTCTTGCTCATAACCTTTTTGAAGATAAAGTCGCTCTGAATGGTCAGCCGGGCAAAATTCGTCAGTGCTTGCGTCATGCTTTTCTCTCCTTTTAGTATAGCATATGGATAACCAAAAATATAGCAGGCAGATAAACAAAAAAGCAGTACGGGCCAAGCGCGCAAGGCACGCTTAGCGGGTACTGCAAATGGCGGATGGCAGGGAGCGGATAGTAGTTAATAGTTGCTGCTTAACGTACTACTAATACTCACAGGTATGCGCCAGATTTCACTGCCGGTACAAAGGCCGGCAGGTCCTGCTTTATTTAGTTATCGCTTAGATTATATAGTAAAATTTACGAAAAATCAAATAGTTTTGGTTCCAATGAGAGGTGCAAACCTCTCAGGTGCCTACGGCACCAGCTCTCCTAAAAGGAGAGCCTTTTTTCTGTGGTAATAAAGCGCTTAAACGTTTGGGAACCTACTTGGACGTTTCTATGGTTAACACGTTACAAAACCGCACGCGGTAATGAAGCGCTTAAACCAGGGCAGCACAAAGAATATGCAGGGGCGGTACGTTACAAAACCGCACGCGGTAATGAAGCGCTTAAACTGAAGCCATTGAGTTTTTCAATGGTAAAACTAGAGATCAGGTTACAAAACCGCACGCGGTAATGAAGCGCTTAAACTTTTGTATGCGCATTATATATAAGCGTAAGAAAGGAGTGTTACAAAACCGCACGCGGTAATGAAGCGCTTAAACCGCCAGGCACGCGCAGTACCAGCTCGCGCATGGTGGCGGTTACAAAACCGCACGCGGTAATGAAGCGCTTAAACAAAAGCGTAACCATGGAGGAGCAAGAAAGATTTCTGTTACAAAACCGCACGCGGTAATGAAGCGCTTAAACTAGAATGAACTTCGACATTGAGGGGGCTTATTTGAGTTACAAAACCGCACGCGGTAATGAAGCGCTTAAACGCAATACTATCAATGATAGAGATGTCGCTAACTGTTACAAAACCGCACGCGGTAATGAAGCGCTTAAACCTCCACACCTTTGGAGGTGAGTTCATTATGGCTAAAGTTACAAAACCGCACGCGGTAATGAA
>CAVKMV010000062.1:3813-10920 GCA_963657675.1 Ruminococcus intestinalis | reverse complement strand
CCTCGTTGGTTTCTTTTCCCTTAACTGTTATAGGCTTAACCAGACTAACTACCTGCATCGTCTATACCTCCGATATTTAACAATAAGCCCCCAGCGTGAAGCTGAGGGCTATTTTGATATTACACTAAGCCCAAAGCCTCGCGGATTTCGGCCATATAATCAACACCGCCAATATTGCAGATGTAATTATATTTGTCCAGCTCCAGCACGGTTTCGCCATCAATAGACACTTTAATGTAAGCGGTTTCAATGGTATTGGACGTGCCTGTAGTGGCACCGACGTCCAATTTACCCAGCTCGGTCTTTTTGGTAATGCCCATTACAATGCACTTTACCGCACGGCTGATATATTTGCCCGTGGAGCTGTCATAAATCTGCTGGGCGCCTCTCAGGTCAAGCTTTACGCCAGTCTGTGCTGCCAGTGTAAGGTTATGCTTTTCAAGGGTGCGCCAGTTGAGCACAGTTTCCATGCTGCCAAAATGGCCCAGTACAGGGCTGTCGAACTCGCCCGCAATGCCTGCGCCTTTAACGGTCTCTGTCATAGAGTCCAAAGAAGGCAGCTGCACGTCAGCAATGCCCACCAAATCGGCGCCGTCCTGGTACACACGGAAATTGATTAGTTTCTCAGGAACCTGCATTTTCTTCTACCTCCTTCTTAGCTAAAAAGCGTCTCAAAATATTCAGGGTCGTATTCCAGCACATTCTCAATCTCACGCGCAGGGGAGCAGGGAGTAATGTAGGTATGGAATTTAATAATGCCGTCCATCAAATTGGTGGTGGGGTTATCATCCTCGCGGAACTCAATGCGGCCGCCCAAAATACATCCCTGAGCGGTCAGGCCGTTCAGGCGGATGTTTTCGCTGTCCAGCACGGTCTGAATAAGGCGCTTATTAATCGGCTTGTCCACCTTTGCCCAGTAGGTCTGAATAAAGGTCTGGGCGTGCCAGTAGAACATGCGGCGGATAGAGATAAACGCATCCTTTACGTCAGTATTGGACGGATAGCAGGCAGTGCGGTTGCCCCAGCATTTCCAGCCGCCGATAAAATTCAGCGCAGTGACTACGCCCTGGCCGTTAAGGTATTCAGCTTCATCAGGACCCAGCGCCACCTCTGTGCCGTCTGCCAGGCAGGTGCCGTTAATCTGCATGGTCTTGTTGGACGGGCTTTCATACGGTACATCATCGTTGCTGCTGTCAACGGTTGCAATAACGCCCAAAACGTGGGTGGACATGTGATAAACATCATCACCCATTTTTACCATCGGCCAGCATACTACTTGGGCGGTATTGGTGTAGTTGTTGGTGTTCATCCACGCTTTCACATCAGTATATTTCTTTACCTTGTCGGTCGGGACGTCATTTAGGGTGATAGCCTGAAAATGGCTGTTGATGTTGCCCGCCTTTGCCTGCATAATAGCCGCAACAGTCGGGTTATCACTCCAGCCAGGGGCCAGCACGATACCAGGAACAAGACCAGTCATGGGGAACACCTTGTTAAGTGCTTCAAGTCCCTTATAACTGCCATCAGAAACGCTAATACCGCCAATAATATCGTCGGCGTCTACAGCGTCCGCGTCCAGCTCGTCATAATCCAGATACAAGGCGGTAGCATTCGCCACACTGCCATCGGTCAGGGCGGTTACGTTCAACACACCGTCATCATCATAAGCGGCCTCGTAGTCTGTACCTTCCACTAAAGCCTCGCCGTCGCTGGCAGACTTAACCTTCAGGCTTTCCAAAAGCACAGCGGCCTCCAGCTTGCCTACCTTATTGGTCAATGCCACCTCTTTATTGGTAACAGCGTTTTTGTGGGTTTCAGGGTCAAGCACGTTGACGAACACCACCGGCGCGCGGTTATATAAAGCAAACTGGCTATAAATAACCTCGCACAAAGTATATTTTCCCCAGTCCTTGCTATAGCCGAACTGCTGCACAGCCTCCGCATAGCTGTAGCACAGTACAGGCTTGTTTGCTGCCGCCCTGTCGGTTGCCAGATGTATAGGCGCCGTGCCGAAAACCACAGGCAGACCGGCAGTGGAATTTACTGCCAGTACAATGCTGGTAGCTACCTCGCTAACATACACACCATGTTTATATGCCATGTTTTACACCTCCATAGCTTGTTTATAATACTTGTTCAACGGAGTACCTGCCTTTTCAGTCTGCTTGACTGCTTCAGTCATTTCAGAAACAGGAACAAACAGGCGCTCCAATGCTGGCAGACTTGCAAACTCAGCGGCCAGGTGGGTAGGTAAGCCATCTGTAAAAACCTGATATTGCAACAGTCTGCCACGGCTCAGATTCGGGCCGATATAAACCTTCTTTTCTGTCTTCTTAGCTTTGCCCATATTCGATATCCTCCTCGTATGGTTGACCAATTGTATAAACAGCAGTTAATTTTCCCTGCCATTGCGGCGCAGGCTGTGAAGCAGGCACCTCCAGCTTCAAGGGCAGCTGCAGGCGATGCCTGGACGCAACAAAGCGGTGCTTCAAAAGGTGCTGGCGTACATGCTCCATAAGGTTGTACAAGCTGCGCCAGTCGTCCATTTCGCTGTTATCGTAGATACTGAAGCCAATTTCCACTGTTGCGGTGCTCATGCTGTCGTCTGCCGTGTCCTGCGCATCTGTTACCAGCGCATAAATAAAGGACGCCTGCTCTTCAGCCGTCATCCTCGCAGGTGGGAACCCTGCATACACCTTGACGGCCCTTTGCCCTGATGGCTGCTTTGTGCTGTAGTCTGCCACAATTGGCCGCAAAAATTCCGCAAGATTATCCATTAATTCTACTGTGGTCATAATTGCTCCTAATTATTTCGTCTTATTGAATTGATATTCAACCTCGTGTAAAAAGCGTTCATTCAGCGTTTTTTCTGCCATCGGTGTAAGCTCCTCCAGAACGTTTTTGGAGCCGAACATTGTTGGCACGCTGGGACCATAAGGTATTTTTAAGGGATAGCGCGCATGGATTTTCTTGCGCATCATAGCGCCTATATATCCCCTGCGTGAGGTCCCCAAAAACAGGCCAGGCACGGCCTTGGCACCCACGCCCCTGCGCACCTGTACCTTTACAGGCCCACGCTTGTTTACACGCACCCTAAAAGCTGTTAATAACGGCGAACGCCCTGTAGATGTAATAGAACCCTGAAGCCTTGCGCCTGATGCGCGCTTTATGCTCAGGGTTCCTTTTACATCCTTGGCACTTACCAGGTAGTTTTTGCGTATAGTTTTGGATACCTGCGTCTTCATCTTTGTGACAGTCCTGTTAATGGCGTTGATTGCCGCATAGCGCACGCCCTTGGGGGCGTTCGCCAGCAGCTGCCTGGCGTATTCTATGTTTTTCGCCTCGATACTAATCATCTGTTGTTTGCCACCAGCTGAATAGTAAGCAGGCCCATATCATCGCCGGTGCTTTCCACCTCATACAGTCTGTCATCCAGATAAAACTGCATTCCATATACAGGCACCTCAGGCAAGTCATCCTTCAGGCAATTGACCTGTAGGCGCACGCCATAGATGCCATAATAGTTATCGTCCTTGCCCGTATCAATGCTAAGACTTTGTGCAACAGATATATCCTGCACTATCGCCTTGCATTCAACACCGTTCAGGTTATGCAGCTCCGCAAATTCCATATCATTGATAAATACCGCCGCATTGTCTGCCGCTATCTGCTCTTGAAACGGGGTCATTTTACCAGCGCACCGGCATCAATGGCAGGCAGCTCTTCGGCGTCCTGTGCTGCCTTTTTGCCAGCCCTGCCTTTTTTTACAGGCTGCTGTTCTACCTGCACCAACGAAAATTCTTTAGGAGCATCCACCACAAGGCTTGCGGCAACATCGTCGGGCAGGTCTGCCACCTGCCCGGCAATATAGCGCTCGCCGTTATACATCAAAGAAAACTTCTTGATAACAACCTGCATTGCGCACCTCTTATTTTACTTTCAGCACTGCCCATTTATCCAAATAGTCAGGGCAGATTACACAGCGGGAGCTTACAGCCAGGGAGCTGGTGTCGCTTTCCACATCAATAGTAACCTTAGGCACCTGTGCTGCTGCATAGGTGTGGAATTGTTTATCCTCCTCCAGCTGGGTTACAGCGCCATACAGGCGGCGACCCAGGCCAGGCACGCCGATAATCATGTGGTCGTCAGGAATGTAGGTGGTGTAGGCACCGGTTGCTTCATCAGCATAACCGCCGTCATAGGAGTAAATCTCTAGGTTCAGGGATTCAATATAGCCTACACGCATCAGGTCGGGGCGCTGGAGCTTGGGCTGCAGGCTCATCAGTGCCAGGTTATCGCGGGACGGAACCAGCAGGTATTTATACAGCTGCTCATTTGCCAGCAGATATTTAACCACGTTGCTGGAGCAGATTGCCACGGTAGGAATATCGCCAGCAGCACGGCGGATGGTCTGGGAAGCGTCGCCGATATTGTCGTAAATTTTGGCGGTTGTATTGTTCCAGGTATCGGAACCGCTCAGAGTAGTCTTGCCGTCAAAGCCGAAGCTCATGGTATCAACCACGGTTGCCACACCGTCATCAGCAAAGCCTTTAATGTCATACTCGCCATTAATTAAAAGCTGTGCCGCCATCCATTCCTCGCGGCGGGCGCAGGCCTCGCGCAGCTCCTGCAGGTCCTTTGCTCGCATTTCAGAAGCACGCTCCTCAGGAGTACGAGTGCTGTAAACATTTTCACCGAAGCCACGCTTTGCAATATCCGCGATTTCAATAACGCGTTTCGGGCGCATCATAGGCGGCTTATACTCACGTACTACGCTGCCATTGCGCGCAACGTTCACGCCCTTGCCGCCAGGCACAACGAACGGCGCCATGTTGCGGCCGCCCTTGCGGAATTCCATGGACACGGTGTTGGTGGTAAAGGTCTGGGCGGTCGGGAAAAAGGTATCTACCAGAGTGGTAGTAGGAGCATAGCTTTGCTCAATTACGCCCAAAAGTGTACGAGTATCATTAATATCAAATGCCATAATAATCCATAACCTCCTTATTTTACGCTGGTCAGATAAATGCCAACTTTACGCAGCTCTTCCTCGTGGGCAGAAGCGCTATCAGCTGCCGCCTTTACAGTCAGCTTTTCGCGGTTGAAAATGCCACGGGTGTAAACAGTTGCCACTACATCGTCAGCAGTGCCAACTTCTACGTCGCTGGCCAGTACAACGCTTGCCACTTGTTCGCCGGTGGTTGCGGCGCTGTCAACGATTGCATACTTGCCGCTGGCAGTCACCACGCCCAGCAGGGTGCCGCGCTTGTAGGAAGCTGCAGCGCTCAATTTAGCAATAGTTACGTTGGCGGTCAGGGCTGCAACAGCAGTGCCGCCGAAAAGTTCATCATAGGTTACACCATCGAATTTGCTTACCAATTCAGCCATTATTTTTTACCTCCGTATTTGTTCATTGCTGCCACCATATCGGCCATAGCCTTTACTTCGGCGTCCTTGTTGTTTTCTGCCTGTTCATCAGGCACGGCCTGCACGCCTTCAACGCCAGATTCTGCGTTATCCTTCAGCATATCGCTGACAAAATCCTGCGCCCTGCTTTGCGGAGCGCTGTTGATTGCGTCAATATATGCCTGGATATCCTGCACGGACTGGCCGTTTTGCATAGCCACGTTGACAATGGCGGCCACAGCCTCGTTGCCCTTGGTGTCCACTGCCTGAAGGTCAGTAATACGCTTACGCTCAGCAGCCACGGCCTGCGCTACAGCTTCCTTGCTGTCTACAGCCTGGATTGCATTCACTGCCTTTTCAGCGTCTACTTCGTCAAGCAGCCCCAACTTGTTTAGAATTAAATCTAATTTGGTCATTGCTTTTTTCTCCTTTGTATTAATATGGTTTTTTAGTGAAGCAGTATTCCTGAAGCTGCCAACGTCATAAACAGCAGAATTCACTACCAGTTTATTGTTGTCCAGCACGGTATCCACCTCGCCCTCGATAGCGTCAACAAAGCCCTGCGCCAGACATTCCTCAGCGCCCAGCCATGTTTCCGCATCCATCATTGCCGCCAATTCCTCCACGCTTGCCTTGCAGCGCTTGCGGTATCCGGCAATAATGCTGTCCCTGATTTTATCCAATGCGGCCGTAACCTTCACCAGCTCGGCGGACTGATAATAGTCGCTCAGCCCAATCATTGGATTATGTATCATAAACAGCGCGTTTGCAGGCATAATAACCTTGTCGCCCGCCATAGCCACGATTGTCGCAGCACTTGCACACAGGCCGTCAATAACAACTGTAACCTTGCCCTTGTAGGCTACAAGCAGATTATGGATTGCATGAGCTGCAAACACATCGCCACCGCCGCTGTTAATGCGCACGGTAAGCGGTTCACCGTTCATGCTTTCCAAATCATCGGCAAAGTCCTTTGCTGTTACTTCATCCCCCAGCCAGCTGTGCTCGCTGGCAATCGGACCATATAGCAAAATCTCGCTTTCAGCGTTGACATAGTTCTTTACCTGCCAAAATTTACCCTTGCTCATTCTTTTCACCTCCTTCAGCACTACTGCCAGTATTTCCAGTATTATCTGCAACAGGTACCACAAGGCCATGCTTTGCCCATGTAGCATTTTCCAGCGCAATCTGGTCGATATTATCGTCATAATCGGAGCCGGTAAGCTCAGCCGCCTCCCTTTCACCTGTACTGAAGCCATATTTGCGCCGCAATGCCGCGCCGTTAACCTCTTTTACAGGGTCAAGCATACCCATAACAGGACCGAACCAGTCTGCCTTGCTCCACGCCTTTGTTATAAGCGGGTCGCTGCCGTATCCTGGGGCACGCACACGGCCAATGGCAACAGCCTCAGCCAGCCACGCCTCATATACAGGCTGACAGAAGTCACGGACAAACCAAGTGCGGCGTGTCTTGAACAATGCGGCGGCCTGCAAAAGCGCCCCACGGCTGGCAGAATAGGAAGCCTGGAACCTGCTCATGAGCACGTCAGCAGGAATGTTCAGGGAAGCACCGACCTGGGTAATCAGGCTATTGGTGAACGCTTCAAACGTCGACATGGTGCGACTGCCGTCAATCGCTTTTACGTCAATGCCCTCAGGTAAAAGGTTGACGCTGCCAACGCCCAAGTCGATGCCGTCCAAAGC
>CAVKMV010000062.1:0-3803 GCA_963657675.1 Ruminococcus intestinalis | reverse complement strand
CATATGCTCAGCACCGCTGCCGTCCATAACATCAAAAACATCACTGGTACTACTGGAATTTGAAGTAAAGAAAAGAGTAAAGAAGGATTTTATTACCGCCGCCGTAAGCTCAGCATTCCCGTAACGCGTTATCTGCTTGATAACCTCGATAACAGGGGCAAGATAAGGCACGCCCCTGTATTGCTCCGGGCGTTCCTCATGGCTTACCTGTAACACGTTGGGCATTCCTGTACGCCTGCCAAAGGCCTCCACCCTTTCCCATTCCAGCACCTTTGAAGTGTTGGCAAGGTCTAAAGGTACTCTGTTGGCCACCCAGTAGGCAACAACTGCACCGTCGCGGTTGATTTCTATACCGTTAATAATGCGGTTTCCGTTCTTGGGGTTGCGCATTTCCACGGTATACGGTGCCAGCGGCCCATAAGCGACCGAAGCGTCAGGGTTGCACACCCTTGCGGCCTCAAACAGCTGCACACGCAGGCAGTAGGGGTTTTCTGCCACCGGCGGCCTATATTTCAGTGCCGCCCAGCCATCGCCGTCAAGAAGATAGCTCAGATAAAGAACGTC
Organism: Ruminococcus intestinalis; assembly: GCA_963657675.1. Lineage (GTDB taxonomy): Bacteria > Bacillota > Negativicutes > Acidaminococcales > Acidaminococcaceae > Phascolarctobacterium_A. Next base: position 3,239 of record CAVKMV010000062.1, on the reverse strand, counting down.
CTGCATATCATAGAAATTGTTTTTGCGGTACAGGTCGCAGCTCGTGCTCTGTGCCCATAGCTCAAACTCCCTCAAGGTGTTGCGCTGCCATTGTTTGGCCTGATCTGCTGTGATTCCCAGCGTGCGGTAATCTATCTTGGGGAATACCCTCAGCCCTGCGCCGATGGTATTATTCCTTGCAACATTAAGAGCAGCGGACCCTATAGGGCTATTACAATAAAGGTCTGTACTCCTGCTGCGCAGCGTGCTTAAATTCGCGTCAACATCCGCCTGCGTACTGCTTTTTATAGGATTGTACGCCCTTAATGTGCTTTTTGTTTTAGAAGCACCGCCCTCAGAGTAACCGCTGTTCCTAACCTTTGGAGCTACGGCCCCGGTAGGGTGCCGCGCTCGTGATTGATATGCTTTTTTTCGTCTTTTCATGTTCACTGCCTCCTAATCATGCAAAATTATCTGCGCCGTGCGCCGTCCACGCCGTGGCGCATTGTCGTCAGTAGTAGCACCCGCCGCCACTAATGCGTTGATTTCCTTGCGGATTGTCGCCAAATCCGCCCTTGTCAGTGTGCGGTTGCCGATTTTATAGCTTTGACCGCTGATTAAAATCGCTTTTTCTGCCTCCAGGTACTGTCTTAACCTGGCATTCATCCACGCTTCTGCCATATTATCACTCCATATTCCCGCGCCTCAAGCAGCCGTATTTGCGTTTTGCGGTGTTTGGCGGCCTGCGCCCTGCCTTTGCGCTCTCAGCTGCAACATCCTTTAGCCTTGCGCCTGCTATAACCTCCTGCAGGCGTTCCCAGTTAGGCCTTATGCTTAGCATACATGCCAGGTTGTACACTCTAAGGTCAAGCGGTTCATTGCGCTTATCCTTGGCGATAACCTGCCACTGCCATACAATCTGCCCGTTTTTCGTTTTGGGCACTCTTTGCTCAGATATAAGGCCCTTGAAATAGATTTCATCATAACCGCGCTCAGGCAAATCCCTGTCGCCGTCCAGTGGAAAATGAAAATACTTAGGACCCTTAACCTCTATTCCCAATCTGTCCATAACATACTGCTTGCCGCTGTCGGTTCCCAAAAGTACAAGCGGGACTGTACGGTTATGGCCTATAGCCTGCTTAGCATACTTGTGTATAATAGGCACGCCCGGCTCTGATGAACCCTTTATAGCAACCCGCTGCCTTGCAAAATGCGTCAGGCAGTAATGATATACCTCTTTAGTGTAATGGCCACCGCTATCAATAAACGTCCTTGCCACCATCAGCCTTGTGCCATCCTTAAAGGCATATTCGCGGTCAAGCTGTATGTCCAGCTGTTCCCACGTCTCAGCCATATCAGGAACGCCCAAAATCGTGCCTTTCTGGATGCCCCAACATTCTTCATTAGCGCCCCAGCCGCATACCTCATATTCCAGGCGGTTGTCCTGCACATCGACAGCAGCCGTCAGAAGCAGCACACCGTCAGGCAGCTGCGCGCCGTACTGCTCGCGTCTTTGCAAAAACAGCTCGGGGCCTTCAAATTCGCCCTTGCGCTCGTAGCTTTCGCCAAAGCGCGTATTATAAACTACCTTTTCGCGCTCAGGGTCGCCCTTTGCCTCCAGCCATTCCTGCATTACAGCGCACCAGCTCAGCCAGGGGGAGGACCAGCAGTTAACAAAAAAGCTCCGTACGCCGTTAGCCAGCGCCGAAGCATTTTGTGCTATATATTTTTGTTCGCTGTGGCGCATTTGCGTTTCGCTGAACGAATAGCCACAATCAGGGCAGCGCCACTGCACAGACTTCACACTGACGTGCTTCTGCCCGCGCTTGTCGGTAAAGGTTTCATAATCAGCATTCAGCCCCCTGTGTGTAATCAAATGGAATTCCCCACAATTAGGGCACCTATGCTGCCATTCCTCCTGCGTTCCCTCTAAATATTCATCATCAATACGGCTTTCGCCTGCGTTCGTCGGTGTTGAGAATTCCCCCATAACCCTGTCCCAGAACGTAGTCATACGCTTGCTGGCAAGTCCGATGGGGTCACCCTCACTGCCTGCGCTTACAGGGAAGCGGTCAACCTCGTCACACAGCAATATTTTTATAGGTCTGCTCGCAAGTCCTGCCGGGCTGTTAGCGCCTGCCATAATCAGGCGGCCGCCGGGGAAGCTTTTCGAAAGTATAGTGTTGCTGCTTTCCCTGCTTTTTGCATAACCAAAAACAGGCTGCAAGGCCTTGCTGTCCCTAATCATCGGCGCTATACGGCTTTTGGAATAATCCTGCGCCATATCAATGGTTGGCTGTATCATCATGATAGGAGCAGGCGCGATGTGTGCGAACCTGCCTATAACATTGTTCATAATATCCGATTTACCAATCTGGGAGCACGATTTCACAACAACCTTTTTCACGCCGTATTCTGTAAACGCGTCCATTATCTCCCTCTGATAAGGTGCCCTGTCTGTACGCCAGCGGCCAGGCTCGGACGCGCCCTCTGCTGATAAAAAGCGGTATTTGTCCGCCCATTCTGATACCGTCAGTTTGGGAATAGGTTTCAGGGCAACGCTGGCAATTCTCTTGAACAAATCAATCGTCTTTTTCTGCATTGCCTGCCATCTCCCCGCTGAACAGTGACGGGTCGTATTCACTAAGCTCCGCCAGCCGTTCCTCTATTTCCTCAGTCAGTGCTGCGTCAATATAACCAGCGTCCCTGTTCGCCAGCAGCTGCGCCATCTTTGTAGGCAGCCCCAAAAGCTGGCTGCGCAGATTCGTCAGCATATCCGTCATAACAAACTGCACGTCCTCAGCGTCGTGAACCTCCCCGCGCCTTTTGGCCAGCTCCAGCTCTGCCAGCTCGCGCTTTGTTTTTTCATGCAGCGCCTTTTCCTCCATGTAGTCAACAGCTTCATCCGGCTTATACTTGAAGGCATAATATTCTTCTATCGCCTCGGGCAGGATAAAATCCCCCTCGGCCTGTCTGGTAAGCACGTCGGTTTCAGCCAGCTGGCGCACACGTCTGTCAGTAATCCCCAACAAAGCGGCCAGCTCGCTACTGCTGCCCCTAATAATTTTTTTCTGCGCCAATCTTGTCACCTCCAATACTTACCCCTTGCCCCGACGGCAGGAAGCCTAACTTTTTTGCGTAAAATCTAGAACGTTTTCGGGAGTCGGCCGACCCGCCGCCTTGCCCATTCGCTGAAAGAACCTAGCCACGCCGCCGCATTTGCCCTCTGACGTGCCTTTTTGTGTCGGTCTATATGATTA
>CAVKMV010000061.1:0-11135 GCA_963657675.1 Ruminococcus intestinalis | reverse complement strand
TTGTTGTCCTGGCGCTCTTCGTGTGGGTGTTCGTAGCGCTGATCTGGAAGCTGGCCGACCCGATTATTGTGGGCATTTCCATACCTACGGTATTGGCGTTGACGGGTATTGTCAATGCGGGCAAGGCCTTTGGAGATTTTTCTAATACGACCTGTATGTTTTTTATGGCGATCTTCGTTTTGGGGCGCGCTATTATGAAAACAGGTCTGGCTGATTTTATCGGCTCGACGGTAATCAACCTCATAGGCAAGACCGAAAACAGGCTGACGCTGAGCGTGGCGACTGTGGCCGCAGGCATGAGTGCCTTTTTGAACGATACAGGCACGACCGGCTGCCTGATGCCTATTGTCGGCGCTATGGCGCAAAAGGCGAAGGTTAATTTGTCCCGCGTGTATATGACTTTGGCCTTCTTTGCCTCTATGGGCGGCACCATAACCCTGGTGGGCACCACGCCGCACATTGTTGCCAGCGGCCTGCTGGAAAAGGCTGGCTATGCCGGTTATGGCTTTTTTGAATTTACCAAGGTTGGCCTGCCCATTACCCTCGTAGGCGGTCTGTATATGTATTTTATCGGCAGCAGGATGCTCCCTGATATCAAATCTGATTTTGCCAATATGCCGCAGACGGTGACAAGGAACACCCGTGGCATGATTATTACCTTTGCCGTGTTCGCACTGCTGGTTATTTCGCTGGCCACCAAGCTGATGCCCTTCCATCTGGCAGCTATTTTGGGCAGCATCGTCGTTATTGTCACCAAATGCATTACGGTTGAGGACGCGCTGGATTCCTTCAGCATGCCCACCCTGTTTTTGGTAGCAGGCATTTTCCCGCTGAGCAGCGCGATGTCTTCCACCGGTGTTGCCAAAATGTTTGTTGATTTCACTTCTTCCTTTGCTAACGGCGTGCATCCTTTGGTGGCGATTTTGATTATTTCCGGCATCACCACCTTTATGACGCAGTTCATGATGGGTACGTCGCTTTCGGCAATTATGCTGCCGCTGGGAATTTTGTATGCGCAGTCCCTGGGGCTCGACCCGCGCGGCGTGGTTATGGCCATCGCCATTGCCTCCTCGCTGGCCTTTTGCACTCCCTTCGGCACAGGGCCCAACCTTTTGGTGTGGAAGCCTGGTAACTACGAAATTTCGGATTACTTCAAGGTTGGCCTGCCCATCGTTATTGTTGCCTGGCTCATGACCGGCAGTATCGTTTACTATGCCTACGAGGTATGTAAATAAAGCTTGCTCAAGCTAATAAAGCATGGTGTTATTTAAAGAAAGGTGGAGAGTAATATGTTTATAAAAAAACCGCGTGTCCAGGGTGTAACCCCGGAGCTGCTGGAGCTGTTCGCCGAGGTCTGCCCCTCGACCATCGGCCATATGACTGATTTTGGGTTTATCAAGGGCCTGAAGCCGCTGCTGCAGAATTTTCATTTTGTAGGCAACGCTGTTACGGTGCAGCTGCCGCATATGGACAGCATCGGCGTGCATAATGCTGTTGACGTCGTGCAGGAGGGTGACGTGCTCTGCGTCAACACCTGCGGCGAATATGACCGTGCCTGCCTGGGCGAGATTGTGGCCTATGCTTATGCTGAAAAGAAGGTGGCAGCAATCATTATTGATGGCTGCATTACTGACGTCAAGGCTGTTAAGGAGATGGGCGTGCCGGTATTTTCACGCGGCGTCAGCCCTCTTACTACCCGCAGTCTGGGCATTGAGGCCGCAATTAACGTGCCTGTTGCCATTGACGGCGTTGTCGTAAAGCCCGGTGACCTGGTTGTGGGCGATGATGACGGACTTTTGGTTTTGGATCCTGCCATCGCCAGGGAATTTGGCGAGCGTGCCATAGCCAAGCAAAACGGCGAGCCTGCGCTGAAGGCCAAAATCCATGCAGGTGGCAGCCTGCCGCACCTCAACGGTAACGCTAAGTATTTTGCCGAATAAGGCACAGGCAGCATATTGAAGGTAACATAAAAATGCTATTGGTGAAAAATGCGCCAATACGCAAAAATCACTAACAGAATATAGCACAAGGGCTCCTGCCTGCAGCGAACTTGCTGCGTGGCAGGAGCCCTCTTCTTTCCCTGAACGCCACGATGAGGTGTGGCGCCGCAGGTCTCAAGCTATATTAAATTTTTACGCACTTTGCCTATTGGCAAGCTCGTGTACCCTGGCTAAGGACATATTAGCTGCCTTGGCCGCAATGTCCTCAGTGATGCCGTTTTTTAGAAGATTGAGGACCATCTGCTCAGCCATCTTTTCAGCTATCTGCTCAGCTTTTTGTTCAGCCCGTTCATCTGCTTTCCTGTCAATATAAAGCTCCAGGATATCAGTCATTTTTTCTTCACCCTCCTTTGAATCCTTCAAGAATTTCATGCGTTTACTAAATTCACTATAATGCAGCCTTGCAGGCTCGGTGCAATGCAAATCCTGCATCAGGCAGCCTAAGGCAGTGCTGTCGCGGCATTGGCTGTTGACGTAAATAATATGTGAGCCGTCTGCAAAGAGTTTTCCGTTCTGCCCGATTGCACGCCGCACATTGTATAGGGGCAGACCGCCCTGCAGCACGTCGTTTTCCGTAATAAAAATAACGTAGGTATCAGGCAGGTCACTGTAGTCAGCGCCATTACGCAAAAAGCGCGTATCCAGGGCGCTGCTGTAGAACCTGGCGCGTTTGGCAGGTGCGCCCTCGTCGCTACGCTGGATTTCTACATTAAAAAGCCTGCCGGTGCTGTCCTTGGCCAGGATATCGAGCTGGGCGGAATGACCAAAAAGATTTTGGATGAAATCCTGAATCCTGACACTTATCACCTTGATTGTATCATCTTTCAAAATAACGCGCAACATTATTTGCGCCGCCTCGATGTTATCATCAAGCATAAGATTCATAAACTTATTATTCATCATACATAAATTCTGTAGGAGCTGTTTGACTTCACTGTTTGTCTGCTCTGCCATTGGTGAATCTCACTTTCGTATTATTCTGACTAGTCACTATAAATAGTATAGCAGAATAATGGACAAAATTCAACGTAATATTCAGATTATTTTGCACGTATCGCTTTTGGCAAAAGCTGCGCCAATACGCAAAAATCACTAATAGAAGTATAGCACAAGGGCTCCTGCCTGCAGCGAACTTGCTGCGTGGCAGGAGCCCTTGTGTGTCCAAGTTAAAGGTATATGGGTATTAAAGGTAAGGATGTAGCATGATAATCAAAAATCAATAGGGCGCAGAGCGCTTAGCGGTTGTGACCAAAGAAGGTTTTGGCAACCTCGGGGAAGGAGATGTAGCTGAGCAAATCCTCCATGCTGGCGTTGGGATAGCCATCCTCCGCCAGGCGGGTGCGGAATTTTTCCAGCTGCGGGGCGATTAAATCTGCCGGGCGGCAGGTGATGGGTTCGGCATCGCCAATGGCCAGACGCTTAACCTCGGGGTCGATGGGAGCGGGGGTGCGGCCGTATTTGCCTGCCACCAGGTCCTTAACCTCGCGGGGAATCATTTTGTAGCGGCCCAGGGCGACGTTGAGCACGGCCATAGTGCCGACGATCTGGCTGGTGGGTGTAACCAGCGGCGGATAGCCAAGCTCCTTGCGGACGCGGGGCATTTCCTCCAGCAGCTCGTTATATTTATTGGCAACGCCCATCTCCTTCATCTGGTTAAGCAGATTGCTCAGCATGCCGCCGGGAATCTGGAAGGTGAGCACCTTGGGGTCGATGGGGATGTTGGTGTTGAGGTTGAAGTCGTCAACCAAATCCTTCTTGACGCCCTTAAAGTAGTCTGCCAGCTCGTGCAAAAGCGGCAGGTTGATACCGGTGTCGTATTCACTGCCCTGCAGGGTTGCAACCAGGGATTCGGTACAGGGTTGGCTGGTGGAGCAGGAAAACGGTGAGAGAGCGGTATCCACAATATCCACGCCGGCCTCGATAGCCTTGAGGTAGGTCATGTCGCCCATGCCGCTGGTAAAGTGGGTGTGCAGGTCAATGGGCACGTTGATTTCGGCCTTGAGGGCCTTAACCAGGTTATAAGCACTGTAGGGACGCAGCAGGCCTGCCATGTCCTTAATGCAGATAGAATCTGCGCCCATCTGTACCAGCTCCTTGCCCAGCTTGACAAAGTCCTCGTCCTTGTGGTAGGGGCTGATGGTGTAAACGATGCAGCCCTGGGCGTGGCCGCCTGCTGCCTTGGTGGCACGCATAGCGGTTTCCAGGTTGCGGGTGTCGTTTAACGCGTCAAAAATGCGGATGATGGAAACGCCGTTGTCTACGGAGCGCTTCACAAATTCGCTGACTACGTCGTCGGCCATGTTGGTGTAGCCCAAAACGTTTTGGCCGCGCAGCAGCATCTGGATGGGTGTGTTCGGCAGGTTGCGCTTCAAAAGGCGCAGGCGCTGCCAGGGGTCTTCGTGCAGAAAGCGCAGGCAGGCGTCAAAGGTGGCACCGCCCCAGGCTTCAATAGCATAGTAGCCGGCGTTATCCATTTTTTCGAGCACCGGCAGCATATCCACGATGCGCATGCGGGTGGCGGCGATGGACTGATGGCCGTCACGCAGGACGGTTTCCATAATTTTTACAGGTTTGTTGGCCATATTCTTCCCTCCATATATCAAGCAGGCAGTTTACGTAGCTGCCTGCTTTTTTGGTGCCCTAAGGCACTAGTAGTTAAAATCTTACGCCCATAAGGCTCATCTTTAAGGAGCGTACGCTGCTCCAGGCTTCTGTCTGATAAAATTTATTCTTCATTATAATTCCCCTCTCACAAGCAAACAACTCAATTTAATGCAATCAGTCAGCCAGACCCAACAGGTTCAGCTTCAGGTCACGGACGGATTCCCAGGGTTTAACTCTAAAAAATTTATCTGCGCTGTTCATAATGTAATTCCTCCAATCAATTAATCGTTGATGCCCAACAGGCTCAGCTTCAGGTCGCGAACGGATTCCCAAGGTTTAACTCTAAAAAATTTATCTGCGCTATTCATAATGTAATTCCTCCAATCAATTAATCGTTGATACCCAACAGGCTCAGCTTCAGGTCGCGAACGGATTCCCAGGGTTTAACTCTAAAATACTTATCTGCATTGTTCATTGTAAGATCCCTCCATAAAAAATCATTAAAGCTTGTTTATTTTCTCTCTTGCCCTGCACCTTGGTGGTGCTTGGTAGTTGTTTTTTGGATTGATTAAAATATACCACGGATCCTATGATTAATCAATTTTATAGGATTAATAGTTACATAAATTGGATTTATATAGCTAAGAGACCTCCGCGGCGATTGCCGGCAGAGGCCTGGGTTTGGTGCATATAATGAAGCTATTTTTTGAACAGGCGGATGAATTCCTTCACTGCCTTGGGGACATAGGAGCGGTTGGGCAAAAGCAGGTAGTAATGGCGCACGGCCAGGGGCGAGCGCAGCTTGAAGAAATGCAGGCTGTCGGTTTCGGGGCGCACCAGGCGGTCGCTGGTGAAGGTGGCGGCGATGCCAAATTCCGCCAGGTTATAGGCGGTGACCATCTGCGGCACCTTAATTTTTACCGCGGGGCAGATGCCTGCCTCCTCAAAGATTTTGAGGGTGCGCGCGCCCAGATTTACGTGCTCGTCGATGCGGATGAAGTGCAGGTCGGCAAACTGGTGCAGGTCCACCGTGGGCACATCGTCTGCCAGGTGGCGGCCCTGGTTGATGTCCTGCGCGCTTAAGGCCAGCGACTGCAGATATTCCGACAGGGCGTAGGCGGTGGGGACGGCCAGCAGGATGGTGTCGCTGAAGGCGGGGTAGCATTCATATTTGCTGATGGCGTCCGCATCGCAGCTGAAGGTGAAATCCAGCTTGTTGTCGTGCAAAAGCTCGATGAGCCTGTCGGAGCGGGTTTCGCTGATGGTGATGTTGATGTTGGGAAACTTGGTGTTGAACTGCGCTATATATGGAGGAAAGATGTAGGCGTTCATATAATGCGTGCCGCCGATGGTGACGTCGCCGGAGCGCATGCCGTGGATGTCGTCAATCTGCTGCTTGAGCTCCTGCTCTAAAAGCAGCTCCTGCTTGATGTGGTTGATATAAAGCTCGCCGATGGCCGTGAGGGTGAGCGGCCGCTGGTTGCGGTTGAAGATGGCGGCGCCTATTTGCTGCTCCACCCTTTTGATGGCGATGCTGAGCGCGGGCTGGGTGATGAACAGGGCCTCTGCCGCTTTGGAAAAGCTCCCGTGCAGGTAAACCTGGTAGATGTATTCTTTTTCTAATTCCATGATATAAATCTCCTTTATAGAAGTATTAATCCTATAAAATTGATTATATAACAACTGCGTGGTATAGTAAAGGCAGTTGAGATAAGAAATTACCGGTCAACTAAAAAATCAGGAATGAATCAGTAAATACTGGCCTTAATCCGAGGGAGGGATTTAGCAAAATGGTAACAAAGATGTATCAGGTATCTACGTTACAGGCCCTGACGCAGGGCGATTTTTACGGCAACGCCACAGTAGGCGAGCTGCTGCAAAAGGGTGACACCGGCTTGGGTACCTTTGAGGCCGTAGATGGCGAGATGATTATCGTGGATGGCAAATGCTACCGCGCCAAGGCCGATGGCACTGTGGAGCTGGCCCAGGCTACGGATACAACTCCCTTTGCTTCGGTAACCTTTTTGAATAAAAGCATTGTCTTTAACATCAATGAGGAGCAGAGCATGGCCGACGTTTTGGAGCATTTGGACGTCAGGGTGCAGGCCGAAGGTGAAAACAACATTTACGCCTGCCGCATTGACGCCAGCTTCAGCGAGGTCTATGCCCGCTCGGAGATGAAGCAGCAGGAGCCGTACAAAACCTTTGCCAAGGTGCTGGAAACCGACCAGCGCGAGTTTAGGTTTCAGGATGTAAACGGCAGCCTGGTGTGCGTATATTTTCCTAAATATATGGACGGACTGAACCTGGCAGGCTGGCATGTGCATTTTATATCAGATGACAGGACGATGGGAGGCCATGTATTTAACTTCAGGCTGAAGGAGGGACGCGCCTACCTGGGTGCGACCAGCGGCTTCACCTTTATGATTCCCAAGAGCGACTATTTTCAGAAGCTGAAGCTCACCGAGGTTTCGGAGGAGGAAATAGCCAGTGTGGAAAAAGCCAAGGATTGACAAAATTGCAGCAGCGGCTGCGTAATGGAGGTAAAAAATATGGATAAGCAAGCACAAGTTGAAAAGCTGACAAACTATGTGGCCAATTTTGTGGCCCACACCGCCAAGGTTCTGCCTGACGATGTCATCGCCAAGCTGGATGAGCTGGCAGAAAAGGAAGACAGCCCGCTGTCTAAGACCATCTACCAGACCATGAAGCTGAACCAGAAGCTGGCCAAGGAGCTGAACCGCCCCAGCTGCCAGGACACCGGCGTAATGCAGTTCGTTGTAAGATGCGGCACCAACTTCCCGCTGATTAACGAGCTGGAGGTGCTGCTGAAGGAGGCCGTTATGCGTGCCACCAAGCAGGCCCCGCTGCGTCACAACAGCGTAGAAACCTTTGACGAATACAATACCGGCAAAAACGTCGGCACCGGCACTCCTACCGTGTTCTGGGAAATCGTTCCCAACAGCGACGAGCTGGATTTGTACACCTACATGGCCGGCGGCGGCTGCAGCCTGCCAGGTAAGGCTATGGTGCTGATGCCCGGTGCAGGCTATGAGGGCGTAACCCGCTTCGTGCTTGACGTTATGACCTCCTATGGCCTTAACGCCTGCCCGCCGCTTTTGGTTGGCGTTGGTGTAGGCACCTCCGTAGAGGTTGCAGCACTGCATGCCAAAAAAGCGCTGATGCGCCCCATCGGCAGCCACAACCCCAACAAGAACGCAGCCCTTTTAGAGCAGCTTTTGGAGGACGGCATTAACAAGATCGGCCTTGGTCCCCAGGGCCTGGGCGGCAAATATTCCGTCATGGGCGTCAATGTAGAAAACTCCGCCCGTCATCCGTCCGTAATCGGCGTTGCTGTAAACGTCGGCTGCTGGTCCCACCGTCGCGGCCACATCGTTTTTGACAAAAACTTAAACTACAAAATTCTTTCTCATAGCGGGGTGACTTTATAATGTACGAAATTATTGATGGCAAAAAGGTTTTGACTACTCCTGTAAGCGCAGAGGATTTGAAGGATATCCATATCGGCGACATTATTTACTTGAACGGTGATATCACCACCTGCCGCGATGTGGCCCACCGCCGTGTTGTAGAATATGGCCGCGAGCTGCCCATTAGCGTTAAGGATAAGGCTATTTTGCACGCCGGCCCGATTATCCGCCCCCTGGGCGACGATAAATTTGAAATGGTTTCCGTTGGTCCTACCACCAGCATGCGTATGGAAAAATTTGAAAAGGAATTCGTAGAAAAGACCGGCGTCCGCGTTATCGTGGGCAAGGGCGGTATGGGTCCCAACACCGAATACGCCTGCAAAAACTTTGGTGCTATCCACTGCGTATTCCCTGCCGGCAACGCCGTAGTTGCTGCCACCGAGGTGCAGGAGATTGTGGATGCCAACTGGCGCGAGCTGGGCATGCCCGAAACGCTGTGGAGCTGCCACGTAAAGATGTTTGGTCCGCTGATTGTTTCTATCGACAGCTATGGCCGCAACTTCTTTGAGGAGCAGAAGGTTATTTACAACCAGCGCAAGGAAGAGGTTTATAACGAGATTATCCCGCACGTTAAATTTATTAAATAAGCAGGCCATATGAGGGGCTAGCTGCCAGGCGGCGCAGTTTGCGGCTGCTGCGCCTGGCAATTTTTGGAGGGGGGAAGAAGATGAAACAGATACTTTCGATAGTGGCGCACAACCGCTCCGGTGTTTTGGCAAAGATTACCGGGCTGATTTCGCGCCGTGGTTATAATATAGACAGCCTGACCAGCGGCAGCACGCAGGACAGCGAATATGCCCGCCTGACGATTACCGTGGACGCAGATGAGCCGACGATTGACCAGATCTGCAAGCAGCTTGCCAAGCTGAGCGAGGTGGAGCGCATCAAGGTGCTGCACCGCGAAACCAGCGCTTTGCGCAGCATGCTTTTGATTAAGGTGCACGCAGGCGAAAAGCAGATGGAGGTGCTGCAGCTGGCTACGGCCTTCCGCTCGCACGCCATTGACGTCACCGGCAACAGCATGACCTTTGTCAACACCGGCGATGAGGGCAAGCTAAGCGCCTTTGCCAACGCCCTTTCGCGCTACGGCATTGTGGAAATGGTGCAGACAGGCATTGTCGCCCTAGAGCGCGGTGACGAGGCTTTGGACGTAAAGGAATCGCGCTATGAATGGCCGCACGGCCGCAAGGCATAAGAAAGGAGTATAACGCTATGCAGATTACTGGTGCAGAGGTAATGGTAAAGTGCCTTCAGGAAGAAGGCGTTACTACGATTTTTGGCTATCCCGGCGGCGCTATACTGCCGTTTTATAACGCGCTGCGCGACGTGGACGATATTAAGCACATTTTGACGGCGCACGAGCAGGGTGCTGCCCATGCGGCCGACGGCTATGCCCGTGCCAGCGGCAGGGTGGGCGTGTGCTGTGCCACCTCCGGCCCCGGTGCCACCAATCTGGTGACGGGTCTTGCCAACGCCTTTTTGGATTCCATCCCGCTGGTGGCCATCACCGGCCAGGTAAAGAGCAGCCTGATTGGTCACGATGCCTTTCAGGAGGTGGATATCACAGGCATCACCATGCCGATTACCAAGCAGAACTTTTTGGTGAACAAGCCTGAGGAGCTGGCGCAGACCATGCGTCTGGCCTTTCAGATCGCCAAAAGCGGCCGTCCCGGCCCCGTGCTGGTGGACGTGGCGCACGATGTGCAGACCAGCTTGATGGAATATCGTCCTGCCAAGCTGCGCGAGCTGCCCACCACGCTGCCTGACAAGGAGCTGGTGGATGCCGCCATTGCCGCGCTCAATGCGGCGCAGCGTCCTGTGATGCTCGTCGGCGGCGGTGTAGCCATTGCCGGTGCGGAATATGAGGCAGTGCATGTGTGCGAAAAAATGCACCTGCCCGTAGTCAGCACGCTGATGGGTCTTGGCTGCATCAGCAGCTACCGGGAGCAGTTTTTGGGCATGAGCGGCCTGCACGGCCACGAGCGTGCCAACCGCGCCATTGCCAACGCCGACGTGGTGCTGGCGCTTGGCACCCGCTTTAACGACCGCGTGACCGGTGACCGCGCCAAGTACAGCGCGCACAAGACCATCATCCATATTGATATAGACCCGGCCGAGCTGAACAAGAACATTGCCAGCAGCATTGATATTTATGGTGATATGCGCACCATTTTGAATATGTTGGACAAGGGCTGCAAGGCACATGACATTAAGGCCTGGTGGGACAAGCTGCGCACCTGGCCAAGTATGGAAGAGGATTATGGCGACAACAGTGCGCCGCTCTTTATCCAGGCACTCAACCCCGTGCTCAAGGGCAGGGAATTTTTGGCAGTGACCGACGTCGGCCAGCACCAGATGTTCACCGCGCAGCACCTGAAGGTGGAATACGCACGCCAGCTGATTACCAGCGGCGGCCTGGGCACGATGGGCTTTGGCCTGCCTGCCGCCATGGGTGCCAAGCTGGGCGCGCCTGATAAAAAGGTGGTCTGCGTCAGCGGCGACGGCGGCTTTAAGATGACTGGCAGCGAGCTGTTCACCTTGGCCAGCAACAACATCCCCGTTGTGGCCATCATCTTCAATAACAGCGGCCTGGGCATGATCCGCCAGCTGCAGACGACCAGCTTTAACAAGCGCTTTATGGCCTGCGAATGTCCTGGCTATGTGGACTTTGTCAAATATGCAGAGTCCTTTGGCCTGGAGGGCGAGCACGTAAGCACCCCGGAGGAGCTGGCTGCTGCTGTGGCCAAGGGCCTGGAGCTGGACCACACCTATGTTATCGAGGTGGCTATTGACCCGCGTGACATGGTTGTGCCGATGGTCGCACCCGGTAAGGGAGTAGACGAGTTCGTGCAGGGCTTGGGAGAAAAATAACATAATAGGCGGATGCGCCGGGGCAGCTTTCCTGCTCAGTGCATCACGTTCGCTGACAGCCCCCTCTTCGAGGGGGCTGTTTTAGTGTTGTGTGAAGCTTTAGGTTGTAGCAGCCCCCTCTCAGTCTGTTCGCTGCGCTCACAGCCAGCTCCCCCCAAGGGGAGCCTTT
>CAVKMV010000060.1:0-11146 GCA_963657675.1 Ruminococcus intestinalis | reverse complement strand
GTTATTTGACTTGGTCTCGCGCCTTACGGCGCTCGACCCGCACATTCGCTTTTTTAGGTTCAATGTTCAGTTTTCAAGGTTCATCGTTACATTTGTTTGTAACTTTGTGTTTCTTGTTTGTCGCTGTATCCCGGCGACTTGTATATAATACCACGCTGCCCCACTAATGTCAACACCTTTTTTGATACTTTTTTAACATTTTTTCTCGAAACACTAGGCGCAGTTGGCAAAAGAAGTATCATGTATACAAGCTTTACAGGTTGGAAAAATCATCTAAATTTCCTAAAAAAATATGCTTTTAGGCACTCAAAATCCACTTTTTGCTACAACATTTTCTATAATTTTTTTCCTTGCTCCTACAAAACAGCTACTGCAAATCAATCAAAAACACATTGAAATTTTTGACCGGCCAGTCAGTTTTGCCATAATTTCGTCATAATATCCCCTTATAATAAAGCCATCAAAGGAAAACATAAGACGTTAGGTCTCAAATTTAGAAAGAAGGTGCCGATTATGATGACAAGATTAGCGAAATATATGAAGAAGATTACTGCTGTAGCACTGGCTACTATCGCCTTTTCCCTGCCGCTGGCAAGCGTTGCTTCGGCCCACGAACGTCACGACAATCCGCCGCCACGTCACGAGGACCGCTACGACAGACATGACAGGAATGATAATAACCACCATAGCGACAGACATTACAAATATGACCGCAAGCACAAAAGCAGCAGCTATGTAAGCAAATCCAGCAGCAACAAAAAGGCTGCTACAAGCTTCCTTATCGGCGCGGCTATTGGTGCAATTGTAGCTAAAAATACCTGATTACCCCTAACTCATCTTTACTCATACACTTCAAAGAGAGCTGTAGATTCACTATATTAGTAGTTGGTCTGCAGCTCTTTTGCTATGTTAAAAATCCCGGACGCCTGCATGCATCCGGGATTAATTAGTGCTTTATTAGTTTTCTACATATTAGATATCGCGACTGGCAATAATATCTACGCCTAGCCCCAAAATATCCTTAACAACAACCTCGCCAGTCTTGACAGGAGCCTGTACCTTAATGCCACGCAGATAACGGGCACAGTCCATTACGCGCTCCTTAGGCAGCACAGCGGCCGATACAACAGGCAACAGAGGCAGCACGCCGCCCTCTACAGCTACAGTAGTAGTCAGCATACGCTTGGGAGCAGTAACCTCGTCATTAGCATACTTAGCTCCGCGCGGACAGGTATTGCCTGTCACGTTGGTTACAGCACCATTTTCAATGGTTACAGTAAGCTCACAGCCCATAGGGCACATAATGCAGTTCATAACACGTGTTTCAACAGCCATTTTATACCCTCCTTACAGCACCAGACCTACGGTGATTTCGTCACCAATCTGGGCAAATTTGTTAGCCGGAATTTCTACTGCGATCATCTCACTGGGTTTGGCCACAGGCAGAGGACGGCTGAGCAGCACGTTGTCGCCACTCTTGATTTCCAGTTTAATTTTGCGGTGCGGTGCAGCCACACGCATAAACAGCTTAACCTTTTCGTCGGCAGGAACCTCCTTAGGCATGGTCAGCTTTTGGGGTACGCAGGTGCGCACACCGTCAATAGCCTTAACAGCCACGGTGCGGTTGTCAGTAGAAAGCTTATCCTGTGCCTTTAATGCGGCATATTTGCCAGCAATTTCTGCTTCCTCGGATACAAAATCAACCAAATCATGCACGTGTACAACATTACCTGCGGCAAAAAAGCCGTCCAGGCTGGTTTCACGGTGCTGGTCAACGACAGGCCCATTTGTCAGCGGGTTCATAGCCAAATTCAGGCCACGGGAAAGCTCGTTTTCCGGAATCAGGCCAACAGACAGCAATACGGTATCGCACTCAATATCAAATTCAGTACCGGGAATCGGTGTCATATGGTCATCAACCTTGGCTACAGTAATGCCTGTAACACGCTCCTCGCCGTGAATAGCAACGATAGTATGAGACAGGTACAAGGGAATGTTATAATCATTCAGACATTGTACGATATTACGGGTAAGGCCGTTGGAGAAAGGACAGATTTCCAGACAGGCCTGCACCTTGCAGCCCTCCAGGCTCATGCGGCGCGCCATAATCAGACCGATATCGCCACTGCCCAAAATAACGATTTTATGACCGGGCAGATAGCCTTCCATATTTACCATGCGCTGAGCTGCGCCAGCGGTGAAGACACCTGCAGGACGCTCGCCCGGAATGCGGATAGCACCACGGGTACGCTCACGGCAGCCCATAGTAAGGATAACGGTTTTGCCGTGCAGCTCTAAAAGACCCTTTTCAGGATTAACTGCGATAACAGTTTTGTTATCCTGCACATCCAGCACCATGGTATCAACCAGGGTTTCAATTTCAGGCTTATCAGCAACCAGCTCAATGCACTTGTGCGCATAACCGGGACCGGTCAGCTCTTCCTTAAAATGATGCAGACCAAAGCCGTTATGGATGCACTGCTGCAAAATACCGCCCAGCTCACGGTCACGTTCAATAACAATAATCTTTTTAGCACCATTCTGCCATGCGCTATAGGCAGCAGAAAGGCCGGCAGGGCCACCGCCAACAATAATTACATCATATAATTGGTTCATTATTATTCCTCCCCGCCATCTACAGGATATTTTTCGTAGAACATATTCGAATCAGTGCGCTCCTTGAGTACCTCGGGCACAGAAATCTTCAGCTCGCGTGCCAGAATTTGGGTAACACGCGGACCGCAGAAGCCACCCTGACAACGTCCCATGCCTGCACGGGTGCGACGTTTTACGCCATCAACAGTGCGTGCACCTACAGGGGAGTTGATTGCTTCCACAATTTCGCCCTCAGTAACAGTTTCGCAGCGGCAGATAACACGGCCATAAAGATTGTTTTCGGCAATCTTGGCAGCCTTTTCTGCACCGGTCATATGGTTAAAGGCCTTGTGCTTAGGCAGTGCGGCCTTAAAGTCCGCCTTCTTGGCAGTGCCGCTTACGCGGGCAATTTCGTTGGCAATCAGCTCGCCCACAGCCGGTGCGGCAGTAAGACCGGGGGATTGCATACCGGCAGCATTGTACAAGCCTGCTGCCTTTTCCGAAGGACCAAGCACGAAATCACCGGTGCTGGAAACTGCGCGCAGGCCGGCAAATTCAGTAATAGCAGCGCCCATAGGCAGATTGGGAATAAGCTTTTTGGCAGAAGCAATAATTTCGTTCATACCAGGTGTGGTAACAGCCTTATCCTCCTTGGAATCCTGTTCGTTGGCATTAGGGCCGATAAAGGTGTTGCCGTGAGTCGTAGTGCAGACCAAAATACCCTTGGATTTTTTCGTCGGGGTGGGGAAGACTACGCCATAAACCAGACTGCTGCAGGCAGTCTTATCGAACAAAATGTATTCGCCCTTACGCGGGGTAATAGTAAAGCTGTCGTCGCCTGCTAATTTGGCAATTTCGTCGGCATATACGCCGGCAGCATTGACAACATATTTAGCTGCGATAGTACCCTTGGAGGTCTCTACACCGGTAATTTTGCCGGCTTCCTTAACAAAGCCAAGCACCTTGCAATCACGGATAACCTCAGCGCCATTTTGCACAGCACATTGGGCAAAGGCGATAGCAGCACCAAACGGCCAGCATACGCCTGCGCTCGGAGCCCACAAAGCACCCTTGACAGTGTTCAGATTGGGTTCTTGCTCCAAAACCTCTTCCTTAGACAGGATTTTCAGGCCTTGCACGCCGTTAGCACGGCCGCGCACCAAAAGCTCCTCCAGGGTCTGCATTTCCTCGTCGGTGGTTGCAGCAACCAAAGAACCGGTCCATTTTATATCCAAGTCCAGCTCATCTTGCAGCTCGTGATATAAAGCGTTACCACGAACATTAGTAATAGCCTTCATGCTGCCGGTAGGCGCATCAAAGCCTGCATGGAGAATCGCACTGTTAGCCTTAGTAGTGCCAATAGCGATATCTGGCTCTTTTTCCAGCAGAACGCATTTCAGGTCATATTTGGAAAGCTCACGCAAAATAGCGCAGCCTACGATGCCGCCACCAATAACGACTACATCAGCAGATTTTACAAATTCCATTCCGTCACTTCCTTGCTGAATTTTCTCATAGAAATACAAGTAAATTTTATCACAAATTTGACAAAAATAGAAGATAAATGCAAAAATAAAAAAAGGCCAGTGTGGGGCAAATTACGTCCCTGCACCGACCCTGTGTCCAACAAGCTCTAAGCCTGCTACTTTTTCTTTTTCTTCCTATGATAATTATTTTTCTTTTTATTCGTCGTAGTAAAGCGCGCTGCACTCCCCAAGGAATTAAGCGAAGCACGCTGACGCGCCTCGTTCACCTGCGCTATCTGCTGTTTAATCTGGCAATCATGGCACAAAAGACCGACTGTGGTAGTTGGCAGACGCTTGCCGCACATACGACAGCGCAAAATAAATACGGCTTTATCACCACAAAGAAAGCTGTTAATCTTGACGCATAGCTGCTGTCTTTCCTCTTCTAAATCGTCCTTACGCTCAAAGCGCTGCGACAGATGATGGCGTATTTCGTAGGCTCTGTATTTTACCTCACAATCACTGAGCGTATCCTCACCAAATTTAGGCACGGGCAGATAGGTATCATGCGCTATGGCACCGCAGCAGCTGCGCCAATAATCAACCAGCTGCATATCATGCACGTCAAAAGGGCAGGTGATGAGCTTATAGAGAGTTTTGTTATCAACGTGCTTAGGCGACCAATTTAAGCTATTAAGCAGGGTCAGGGCCTCGCGCATCCTGTTACGCCGAAAATGCGGCTCTAAAAACAGCGACTCCCATTCCTCCAGATAAAGCCTGATATCCACATCTTCTGTAATCAGCTCGGTAGGGAAGGGGACAGTGAGATATTCCAATGAAGGAATCACCGTATTCAAGCAGCTTTGAATATATTCCGGTCTCGACATAGTCAAAACCTCACCCTTGTCATAAATGCCATATCTGCCCGCACGGCCGGCAATCTGCTGCACCTCGGCCGCCGAAAGCAAACGTTGCCTGAACTGATCGCGTTTCATGACATCACAGAAAATAATGCGCCTGATTGGCAATGTAACACCCATGCCTATAGCATCAGTCGCGACAATAACGTCGCTTTCACCGCTATTAAAGCGCCGCACCTCCTCGCGCCGTGCCGCCGGCGGCAGCGCCCCATACAGCACGCTTGTGCGGATGCCAAGCTCCTCCAGCTCTGCCGCTATGGCCAAAACCTTTTTGCGCGAAAAGGCTATCAGCGCATCTCCCTGTCTGGCATTAGCCAGCTTGCGGAACAAGCCTTCAAAGGTAAGCGGCGTCAGGCGCCGGCAGTGTTCAACACGATACTCGTTGCCCATATCTTCTATCAATGAAGTAATCAGCTTTAATGCCTCCGGTGCCAGACATACATGAATTTCGTCTGCATCCAGATGAAATAGCGCCCGCGTCCAGTTAGCGCCGCGTTCCTCATTCGCAATCATCTGACATTCGTCAATCACGGCCACATCATAGTGCTGATTGTAGTCGCACATTTCAATAGTTGCTGCCACAATTTTAGAGCTGGGAATCTCTTCCTCCTCCTGCCCGGTAAGCAGCGAGCAAGGAACCCCCTGCATATTCAGCCTGTCAAATATTTCCAGCGCCAGCAAACGCAAAGGTCCCAGATAAACACCGTTTTGTGCCCTTTGAAGGCTCTTTAAGGCTTCATAGGTTTTGCCGCTGTTGGTGGGTCCAACATGCAAAATGAATTTACGCTCTTTAACAACCTTCATAGACAACGTCTTGATAGAGCTTTGCCCTGACAAAATACTGGCAGCATTTTTACGCTTCGTCTTCACAGCTGGTGCTTCGGAATCCAACCGTAAAAGGCTGGCAGCACGCAGACCGGGAAGCTGCATTGTCTCTTCCACCGTAGAAAGCTTCCATGCCTCCAAGGCTACACTGCCTGCCGCACCGTAGTTAATCAATTCGGGCGCAGGAAAATAACGCTCTATCATACCTGCGGTTATATGAAACCTGTGCTTGAGCTCCTTGCGTGTAATATATTCACGATAATCTATTGCTGATACCTTTACCCGTTTCATTTATTCTTCCTTATAAAAAAGCGTAGCGGCAGCTTAGGCTCCAGCCAGTTGATAAACATATCCGCAGCAGGCGTCAGCAAAATCCAGCTAAGCACCAAAAGCACAAAGGAAACAGAACCTACATATACATCCGTAAACCAATGCGCGCCACCCATAATACGTGGCAGAGAAAAAATTACAAACACCGCCAACGCCTTACAAAAAGCATCCCTGCCAATATATTTCCACATATACACAGAAAATATCAACAGCATCATGCCATGGTCACCAGGAAAGCTGCTGGCAGATTTATCCTTAGCCGCGATACCGCTAAGCTGGCTCAGCCAGTTGACATTATGATAAAGCTGGTCAAAATAAATGCTGGCACTAACGCGGTCAATAGGCAGCAGCCTGTCAAACTGCTTAATCACCACAGCACTTACCAGCATAGCCACACCAATGCAAAACAGCCAGCGCTTGCCCTCCACGTTGCTTTTACGGTAATAGCTGTAAAAAATCGCCAGCATAGCCACAAAGGCAACCACGTCAAAGGCACGCAAATTAACGACCGCTACAAAATACATAAAGGCCTTACTTTGTACCAAAAGCTGATTAAAAAAATAAAACACGCTCTTATCTAATGCCAGCCACGGCCCGTGATAACCGTTTGCAGGCGAGCTTGCCAGCCAGCTGCCAAGCAGCAGCGCACCTACAATATTACACAAAATAATCCACAGTAAATTTTTTTTCTTCATATTATAATGTTTCTCCTCCTCATATACAAGCGGAGCCTTTGCCGCAAAAAAGTTCAATTAACAAAATCCCAAGAATATGATAACATATTCTTGAGTAATATATAAGTAGTTTTCTTTTGATTTAGCCAAAGGAGGGAGTAAAATGCGCAAACTACTTTTATTAATAATCTGCTCCTGCCTGTGCTGCATGAGTGCTATAACGCTGGCGGCAGATAAGAGCAAAGGCACAGATACTTCAGAAGGCCTGCAGCCTTTAGAGACAATTACAGTTGACATAATGAACGATAGACTCAGACAAGGCAATAACGACGATCTGCTTTACGTCAAAATCAAAGACGACAGGGTAGAGGTATACCAGGGACTAGCTACCGACCGCTCCCTGCGCAAGCAGCTGGTTCTGACTACGCCTAACACCGAAATGCTGCGCCTATACACAAATAATAAGGCCACCTTTGAGCAGATGAACAAAATACTTAGTGATTACGAGCGTGACAATACCAACTTTAACGGTTATAAAATTATCACAGATAAGGATAATCCCCAAAAGCTGGCTGACGGCGGTAAAATTTACCGCCTGTGGTTTATGAAGATAGAGCGTGAAAAGCAGAGCCGCCGCAGTGGCTGGGGCTTTCCTATCGGCATCGGTATAGGCATTGGCGGCCATCATCACCACCACGTCGGTCCCTGGGTTGGAGTAGGGTGGTAAGTCGATATATTATTATAGAAGAAAAAACGCGCATACATGAAAGTTGTTAAAACTTCTTGTACGCGCGTTTTTTATTTTGCACAAGCCTTAGAATGCAGGCTCAATGGTCCCCTTATATTTTTCGGCAATGAATTTCTTGACAGCTTCGGACTGATATGCCTTAACAAATTCCTTGTATTCTGCCTTATCCTTATCCTTGGAGCGGGCGGCGATAATCATTACTGCCAGCGGCTCATCCTTAGGCTCCAGATAAATATTTTGCTTTTTCACATCCAGACCGCCGCTCATTACATAGTTCATAGTGATAGCGGCAGCATCAACATCAGCCAGGCTGCGCGGCAGCTGTGCAGCCTCCAGCTCCTGAAACTTTAAGTGTTTAGGGTTTTCTACCACATCCTTGGGCGTAGCCTTCATGCCTACGCCCTCCTTAAGCTTCAACAGGCCTGCACGCTGCAGCAGCAGCAGCCCACGGCCACCGTTGGTCGGGTCATTAGGAATAGCGATGGTAGCACCATCAGGAATATCCTTTACATCATGCACCTTATCACTATAAATGCCCATACGCATCAAAATAGCATTGCCAATGGGTACAAGGTCAGTCTTATTAGTCTTATTAAAGTTATCCAGAAACGGCTTATGCTGATAGCTTACCAAATCCAGCTCGCCATCCGCCAGCGCCTTATCCGGCGTTACATAATCCGAAAATTCTACTACCTGCACCTTGAGGCCGCTCTTGGCAGCTTCCTTGGCAGCAGCCTCTACAACCTCGGCGTGCGGGCCGGCAGTAGCGCCAACCTTTAAGGTAACATCTGCCTTTTTGTCACTTCCACCGCAACCGGCAGCAGCCAAGGCAACAACAGCTAATGCAACAACTAAGAATTTTTTTAACATAATCAAACACTCCTTTTCTTTAGACAAATAAAAAAGCCTTCGTCAATAATCTCACCACGTTTTCATTACGCGGCAAGGGACGAAAGCAAACACTTCGTGGTACCACCCAGCTTTACTGCTGCCTCACGGCCAGCAGCCTCCTCAAGTACGCAGGCATAAGAGCCATCAATACTTCAGCACTATAACGGGCGCTCCCGGACGGCCTAAACCATATGGATTCAGCCAATCAGCTCCAAGACCATCTTCAGCAAAGCATCCTGCACTTCCTTGCACCAAACGGAAGCTCTCTTTGGCAATCCCCTTTGCTTACTCTTCTTTTCATCGCTCGCATGTGAACTTGTGAGTAAAAATATACAACCATGCAGGCTACTTGTCAATAAAAATTTTTTCAAAGCCTAGTATTTTACTGTAATTGTAACGCATGTTACATAATCCGCTGTTTTATATTACTGTATTTTACTAGGATATAAAACTTCTGAAAAAATTTTGTTTTACATTTCTACATTAGAGCGCGCCAAAAATGTAAAAAAACGTAAAATTAGCCTGTTGACAAAGAAAAATTTTACGATACAATAACACCCAACACAGCTCACACGCAACAGAGCTCGTTAGCAGAAAGCGAAAAATATACAGGTGCCTAAGCAGCACCCCAAAGGAGAAGATAATCATGGAATTTAGCACAAAATGTATTCACGCCATCGGTGAAAGCGATGCCACCGGCACTATTACCCCCGCAATTTATATTTCGTCTACCTTTGCTCATCCCAAACTGGGCGATACCACAGGCTTTAACTATACCCGTGAATCAAACCCAACGCGTGCCCGTCTGGAAACCCTGGTGGCCGCACTGGAGGAGGGTGTAGATGCGTTGGCCTTTTCCTCAGGCATGGCAGCAGTAGATGCGGTGATGAACCTTTTTGCCCCCGGTGACCACATTATCACAGGCAACGACCTTTATGGCGGCTCCTTCCGCCTGTTCCGCAACCTCAATGCAAAAAACGGTGTAGAATTCACCACAGTGCATACCTCTAACCTGGAAGAAATCAAGGCCGCTATCCGTCCTAATACCAAGGCAATTTTTTTAGAAACACCCACCAATCCCACAATGGAAATCAGCGATCTGCGCGCTATCAGCCAGCTTGCCAAGGAAAACAGCTTCCTCGTTATCGTTGACAATACCTTCCTCACGCCTTACTTCCAAAAGCCGCTCACTCTGGGAGCAGATATCGTCATTCACAGCGGTACCAAATATCTTGGCGGTCACAACGACGTGCTGGCAGGCTTCACCATTGCCAAGGACCAAAAAATTGCTGACGACCTGCGCTTGATTTATGAAACCACCGGTGCCTGTCTAGGTGCACTTGATGCCTGGCTGGTTATCCGCGGTATCAAAACCCTGCCCCTGCGCATGGAGCAGCATCAGAAAAATGCCCTCGCACTGGCAAAATGGCTGCAAACACAGCCGCACGTGCAATATGTGCTCTATCCCGGGTTAGAAGATCATCCCGGTTATGCCATCAACAAAGCGCAGACCACAGGCTTTGGCGGTATGATTTCCTTCGCTGTTGATAATGCAGATACAGCACGTCAGATTTTGGAAGGCGTAAAGCTGATTAAATTCGCCGAAAGCCTTGGCGGCACCGAAAGCCTGATTACTTATCCTATCCGCCAGACGCACACCGACCTTACTCCTGAGGAATGTGCCGAAAAGGGCATCACTGACTGTCTGCTGCGCCTGTCCACCGGTATCGAGGCAACGGAGGATTTAATTGCAGACCTGGCTCAGGCCTTTGCAGCTGTTAAATAAAATTCATAAATAAAATAGGTGTGTAGATTATGACAAAATATAATTTTGATGAAATAATAGACAGACGCAATACCGCCTGTTTAAAGTATGATTTCGCAGTGCAGCGCGGCAGACCGGCTGATGTTCTGCCCTTTTGGGTGGCAGATATGGATTTTCCTATTGCCCAGGAAATACAGGAAGCACTTATAAAACGCTGTGAGCATGGTATTTTTGGCTACAGCGAAAGTGATGACAGCTATTTTGCTGCTCTACATGACTGGTACAGTAAATATTTCGGCTGGAAAACGCAAAGCGAATGGCTTACAAAAACTCCCGGCGTGGTTTTCGCCCTGGCCATGGCTGTCAAAGCCTTTACTAAAGCAGGGGAGACAGTGCTCATACAGCAGCCTGTTTATTATCCCTTTACCGAAGTCATTGAGGATAACGGCCGCAAGCTGATAAATTCACCCTTGGTACTAAAAGAAGGACGCTACGAGATAGACTTTGACGATTTAGAAGCTAAAATCACAGCCAATAATGTCAAGCTTATGCTTTTATGCTCACCGCACAACCCTGTAGGCCGCGTCTGGACGGAGTCCGAGCTTAGACGCGTAGGTGACATCTGCCTTGCGCATGGCGTTGTCATCGTCAGCGACGAAATTCATTCTGATTTTGTCTGGAAGGGCAGGCATACCGTTTTTGCTGCCCTCGGCGAAAAGTATGCTAATAACTGTGTGATCTGCACCGCTCCCAGTAAAACCTTTAACATCGCAGGCCTGCAAATTTCTAATATTTTTATCCCTAATGCTGATTTACGCCGTGCCTTCCGCAAGCAGGTAGCGGCAGCAGGCTACAGCCAGGTAAATACCTTAGGACTGGTTGCCTGCGAAGCGGCCTACCGTCATGGTAGGGAATGGCTGGAGCAGGTAAAG
>CAVKMV010000059.1:0-11162 GCA_963657675.1 Ruminococcus intestinalis | reverse complement strand
TTGCAGTGTTATACTCTTTTATATAATCATTTATTAATATTCTCAGCTCTTTAGGGGAGACATGTTCGTTCGTGTATATTTGCTCTGTTTTTAGGCTGTGGAACCATTATAAAAAGCCCCTGCTCTACTGCAGCTACAGTAAAGCAGGGGCTTTTGCCGTGTTATGAAAGATTTTTGGGGTTTACTGCATAAAACCTTCATGCAAACCTAATTTTTTTGCTTACAGCTCCTCTGCCAAATCCAGCAGCAGTCGCTCTGTCTTTTCCCAGCCCAGGCACGGATCGGTGATGGATTTGCCATATACGCCGTCATGCACGCCCTGTGCGCCGTCCTCAATATAGCTTTCAATCATCAGTCCCTTGACGATCTTTTTGATATCGCCGTTAAGCTTGCGTGAATGCACAATATCCTTGGCAATGCGGATCTGCTCCAAGCATTTTTTGCCGGAGTTGGCATGGTTGGTATCCACGATAATGGCGGGATTGAGCAAATCACGCTCTGCATACATATCAATCACCATACGCAGGATTTCGTAATGATAATTGGGGAAG
Organism: Ruminococcus intestinalis; assembly: GCA_963657675.1. Taxonomy (GTDB): domain Bacteria; phylum Bacillota; class Negativicutes; order Acidaminococcales; family Acidaminococcaceae; genus Phascolarctobacterium_A. Next base: position 10,611 of record CAVKMV010000059.1, on the reverse strand, counting down.
CTGTGACCTGCGGGGTCCACATAACCGCGCAAAATCGAATGCGCCAGCGCATTGCCCTTGGTGCGCACCTCCCAGCCACGGAAGAGAAACTCCTGCTCGTGCTGCGCCGCCGCCACGCTGTTGAGCATAACCGACAAATCACCGCTCGTCGGGTTCTTCATACCGACAGGAATGCCTACGCCGCTGGCGATCATACGGTGCAGCTGGTCCTCACTGGAGCGCGCGCCCACAGCGGCGTAGCTCAAAAGGTCGGACAGGTAGCGGAACACCTCCGGGTACAAAATTTCCTCCGCCCCGGTCAGGCCTGTTTCCTCCACCACGCGCACGTTCATCTTGCGGATGGCGATGATGCCCCCCAGCATATCCTCCTTGCCCTCAGGCGAGGGCTGGTGCAGCATGCCCTTGTAGCCCACGCCGATGGTGCGCGGCTTGTTGGTATACAGGCGCGGCACGATAAAAATTTTATCCTTAATTTTTTCCTGTACCTTGGCCAGGCGGTGCACGTAATCAAGCACTGCGTCCTCGTTATCGCTGGAGCAGGGGCCGATGACAAGCAAAAAGCGGTTGTCCTTGCCGGTAAAAATATTTTTGATCGCCTCGTCACGCTCAAGCTTGAGCAGCTTGGACGCCTTACTAATCGGATAATCCTCCATTAAGGCCTGCGGCGAGGGCAGCACCTTGATAAATTCCATCTGCATTCCCATAAATACTTACTCCCATCAAATTATTTGCTCCCTCTGGCAAGTCCTTGCAACACTTTGCCAGCATTCGCATTACTATTTATCCTATATTGTAACATGAAATACTTATTAAGACAATTCCCATCAGACAACATTGACAGGATCAACATTAAAGTACAAATTCTTTTGCTCCTTAAATTCGCTCTCCCATAGCATCTGCTTGGTCTCCTGCAGGTCAGCAGCCTTTAAGAGCACGTTAAAGCGGTACAGGTCATAGGCCTTGGCCACCAGCGACGGAAAGGGCCCGCTGATGTGCAAATCTGCTAATTTCCCCTGCATCTTCTGCGTCTGCAGATAATGCACCACCCTTTGTGCCAGCGAGCGCGCAGCGTCCTCATCCTTATCCACCACCTGCAGCTTCAGCATCTGGGCGAAGGGCGGATAAAAATATTCCTGCCGCTCGTGCAGCTCCTTTTTGGCAAAGGCGTCATAATCCTGCGACATCGCCAGCTTTAGGATGGCGTTATCCGCATCGTAGGTCTGAAAGATGACGTGCCCCGGTCTGTCACCACGGCCTGCACGCCCTGCGGCCTGCGTCAGCAGCGAAAACGCCCGTTCCGATGCCCTGAAGTCCGGCAGATGCAAAGCGCTGTCCGCCGCCAGCACGCCCACCAGCGTCACGTTGGGAATGTCGTGTCCCTTGGCCACCATCTGCGTGCCAATCAGCACGTTGGCGTCCCCCCTGCGGAAGCGGTGCAAAATATCGGCGTGGGCAAACTTGGCGACCGTAGAATCCTGGTCCATGCGCAGCACACGCACCTCTGGCAGCTCCTGCAGCTGTTCCTCGGCCTTTTGCGTGCCGCTGCCAAAATATTTGATGCGCCTGCTGTGGCAGTTGGGACATTCCGTGGGTATGGGCATGGTGTTGCCGCAATAGTGGCAGCGCAGGTCCTCGTTCTTTCTGTGATAGACCATCGCCACCGCGCAGTGGGGACAGGTAAGCGTCTGGCCGCAGTCCCTGCACATCACGAAGGTGGAATATCCCCTGCGGTTGAGCAGCACAATGGCCTGCTCCCCTGCCGCCGCCGTCCGCACCAGCTCCTGCTGCAGCGTGCGCGACAGCACGCTGTAGTTTTTCGCCTCCAGCTCCTTGCGCATATCCACGATTTGCACCTTGGGCAAAGCATTGCCACCCGGGCGCGCCGTAAGGCGCAGGTGTACGTATTCCCCCTGAAGTGCCTTATGGTAGGTGCACAAATCGGGTGTGGCGCTGCCCAAAACCAGGGGCGCGCCTGTGTGGCGGCAGCGGCAGGCTGCTACAGCGCGTGCGTTGTACTGCGGTCTGTGGTCCTCCTCCTTGTAGCTGCCCTCGTGCTCCTCGTCCACAATCACCAGCCCCAAATCCTCAAAGGGAGCGAAAACGGCGCTACGCACGCCAATCAGCACCCTGGCGCTACCCGTGCGCATACGGTACCATACGTCACCGCGTTCGTTTTGCGACAGCTTGCTGTGCGCCACCGCTATTTCATCACCAAACCAGGCCTGAAAGCGCTTTACCAGCTGCTCCGTGAGGGCGATTTCGGGCACCAGCATCAGCACCTGCCTGCCGCTGGCAACAACGTGGGCCGCCGCCCGCAGATATACCTCCGTCTTGCCGCTGCCTGTGATGCCCTGCAGCAAAAAGCCCTGCGCCTTGCGCGCGTCCGCCGCCTGGTTTATCTGCCCTACTGCCTCGCGCTGCTCATGCGTCAGCTGCAAACTGGCATCCGCCTGCTGCCTGTTGGCATAGCTGTTGCGTAGCACACGCTTTTGCACTGCCACCGCCAGCCCGTTTTGCGCCAGCGTCCTCGCTACGGCCGCACTCACGCCCCGGTCCGCCAGCTCACTTACGCTCAGGGGCTGCACTGCGTTCAGCAAAATGCCCAGGGCCGCATGCTGCGCCTTGGCACGCTTTGCCAGTGTGCCTGCCGCCTGCGCCTGTTTGCCCGCTGCCGTGAGGCTGTAGGCCAGCACGGTTTTATCCTGTAGTCGCTCCTTGTACACGTAATACAAAAGGCGCCCCTCCTCGTCACGCACCGCGCGCCGCCTGATGCTGCTTTTGCCGGGGACGAAAAGGCGCATCGCCTCAGCCAGCGAGCACATATAATATTGCGCCATCCAGCGCGCGGTCGCCAGCATCTCCTTGTCAAACCAGGGTACATCGCCAATGGCGGCCTCCACGCTTTTGAGCCTGTCTGCCAGGGCAGCGTCCCGGGGAAAGGGCACACGCTCCACCACGAAGCCCTCCACCTTCTGGCCGCTAAAGGGCACGACGACGCGCCAGCCGTTGTCCACAAAATCCAGCTTTGGCGGCACGGCATAGGTAAACTGCCTGAAGAGGTTTTTTACCGGTAAATTTATAGCAACGTTAACAGCAAACATATAAGCCTCCTGCGAAAATTCTCTGTCTTTAATTATAGCATATCCCTGCCCTAAGATAAATTGCAGATTGGTATACCTCGCAAAGGAACTGCTACCCCTGTACAGGCTGCGCTGCGTATGTATAAATTGACATTGTTTTTGCGTATTTTCGTAATCTATGTTACAATAATACTGATATGCTTATTGCCGGTTATGCAGGCAATATTGACAAATATAATTTTTTAGGAGTGATAGAAATGAGTTCCGGAGCTTATTCCCTGCGAATTGCCCGTACCCTGTACGACAACGTTTATCATGCCATGCTGTATAACGAAAACCAGCAGCCTGTTGGTGATCTGGAAATTATCCCCAGCATCCCCTTAGACCGCAGCCAGGTACCCGAGGACGCACCCGAGGTTCCTGCTTACCTTTTGGTCATCGTCAAGGATGCCGACATCAACAAGGATAACCTGATTGATTTTGAGGAGCGTGCTTCCTACGCCCTCTTAAAGCGTTTTTCCACCGAGCAGTTCAACTTCCAGCACTGCAAGTTCTACTATCCGTCCCCTGCCTTCATTTTTGAACAGCCGGACGCAGTAAACGGCGAAGCGCTGCCCCTGCAATAACAGCCAACATCACAAGTGAAATTAAGACCCCGGAGGCTCTGCAACTGCCTTCGGGGTCTTTTATGTGCTTTATCAGTTTTTAAGAGTACTTGCTACAGGCTTATTTAATCATGCCTGCAACGATATCATAGGCAGCAGCCAAAGCCTCGTCCACCTTGGCCACATCCTTAGCGCCGGCCTGTGCCATATCAGGACGGCCACCGCCACCGCCGCCGCACAGCTTGGCGACAGCCTTAACGATGTTGCCTGCATGGGCACCCTTGGCAACTGCGTCCTTGGTAGCCATGGTCAGAATGCTTACCTTGCCACCGATTACGGCAGCCAGCACTACAACGCCGCCCACCTTGTCGCGCATCTGGTCGCCCAGATTGCGCAGAGCGTCGATGCTGTCGGCATTAACCTTTTGTACCAGCACAGGAACGCCGCCTGCGTCCTTCACCTGGTCGGCCACGCTGCTCACCTGGGACTTGGCAATTTCTGCTGCCAGCTCCTCGGCCTTTTTGTGTGCTGCCTTCAGCTCTGCCTGCAGGGCCTCAAGACGCGCGGGAACATCGGCAGTGCGACATTTAAGCTCTGCTGCCAGGCCCTTCACCATCTCCTCGGTGGCGTTGACGTGTGCCACTGCGCCATGGCCGGTCACAGCCTCGATACGGCGCACGCCTGCACCGCTGGAGCCCTCGCTGACGAGCTTGAACATACCGATTTGCGCCGTGTTGCTTACATGGCTGCCACCGCAGAACTCCATAGAAAAGTCAGGTACGGTGACCACGCGCACGATGTTGCCGTATTTTTCGCCAAAGAGGGCGGTAGCACCCTTCTTCTTGGCCTCCTCAATCGGCAGCTCCTCAATGGTAACGTCCTTACCTGCCAGAATCTGCTCGTTGACGATGGCTTCAACCTCCTTCAGCTCTGCTTCCGTCACCTGGGAGAAGTGCGAGAAGTCAAAGCGCAGGCGGTCCGGGCCGACATAGCTGCCTGCCTGGTTGACGTGGCTACCCAAAACCTGCTTTAAGGCTGCGTGCAGCAGGTGTGTCGCAGTGTGGTTGCGCGCGATATCCATCTTGCGGGCCTTGTCCACAGCAAAGCTAACAGCGTCACCTACGGCAACAGCGCCCTCGGTAACGGTGCCAAGCATAATCACAGCGCCGTCAGGCAGCTTTTTGGTTGTATTAACGGCGATCACGCCGGTGGGAGCAGTAATGGTGCCAATGTCGCCCAGCTGGCCGCCACCCTCGGCATGGAAGGCGGTAACGTCACAGATTACGGCCACCTCGCTGCCGTCTGCGGCAGTTTCTACAGGCTGTGCGTCATGAGCAGGATACAGCTTCACGATTTTGCCGCCGGTGGCAGCCTCGTCCACCTTCAGGTCGGCAACGGTGATGCCGGTAGTGTTGTAAATTACAGGGCGGCCTTCCTTGTCGTTGCGTGCCTCGCGCGCCATTTTGCGCTGCACCTCCAGTGCGGCGTCAAAGCCGGCCTTATCCAGCGTCAGACCCTGCTCCTCCAAAATTTCCTCGGTCAGCTCCCAGGGGAAGCCAAATGTATCGTTTAGCTTGAAGGCAGTAGCACCATCAAGCACGGTGCTGCCTGCTGCCTTCAGCTTGGCAATTTCGTCGTTCAACAGCTCGGTGCCCTGCTTCAGGGTGCGCAAAAAGCTGGTTTCCTCCATCTCCACAACCTTTTTGATGAAGTCGGCCTTTTCGACCAGGTTGGTATATACATGGCCAAACATGCCGATAACCACGTCCACAGCACCGGTGAGGAACATCTCGTTGATGCCTAAAAGGCGCGCATGACGGACGGCACGGCGCAGGATGCGGCGCAGCACGTAGCCACGGCCCTCGTTGGACGGAAGGATGCCATCGCCAATCATAAAGGTCATGCTGCGCACGTGGTCAGCAATAACCTTCAGGGAAACATCGGTGTTTTTGTCCTTGCCATATTCCACGTTGGCAATCTTGGCAGCATATTCGATAATCGGGAAGATCAAATCAGTCTCAAAGTTAGAGGGCTTGCCCTGGATAACGCTTGCCAAGCGCTCCAGACCCGCGCCGGTATCAATGTTTTTATTCTTCAGCGGCGGATAGGTGCCATCAGGCATTTGGTTGAACTGGGTAAATACCAGGTTCCAAATCTCCAGGAAGCGGTCGCAGTCACAGCCGGGGCCGCAGGTGGGCTTGCCGCAGCCACGCTCAGGACCCAGATCGATATGGATTTCGCTGTCAGGACCGCACGGACCGCTGCCAATCTCCCACCAGTTGTCCTCCAGGCGCACAATGCGGTCATCAGGCACGCCTACGACGTTGTGCCAGATATCATAGGCCTCGTCGTCCTCGGTGTGAATAGTGATATACAGCTTGTCACCGGGCAGACCCAGCTCCTTGGTCAAAAATTCCCAGCTCCAGGGAATAACCTCTTTTTTAAAGTAATCGCCAAAGGAAAAGTTACCCAGCATCTCAAAATAGGTATGGTGGCGCGCGGTGCGGCCAACGTTTTCAATATCACCCGTGCGTACACACTTTTGGCAGGTGGTGATGCGGGTAGCGGGCGGCTTCATCTTGCCTGTAAAAAACGGCTTAAAGGGTGCCATGCCTGCGCCGATAATCAGCAGGGTGGGGTCATCCTGCGGGATGAGGGACGCGCTGGGAAGCATCAAATGGCCTCTATCCTGGAAAAATTGCAAAAACTTTTCGCGGATTTCATTACCAGTCATGTATTTCATGTCAGTTCATTCTCTCCTTCAAAAAATATTACTGCTCACCTACGGCCTTCGCCCAGGCAGGCAGCTTGTAAAGATAACATATAAAAAAATTATATAATTAATACAACTAAATGTCAATAATCACGGCGACGTGTACATGTATACATAGACGCACTGCACCTGGAAAGGGATATTTATACATCAGCCTTATCCTCCAGCTTCCAGATATGCAGCCTGTAGGCACCCATAATCTTTCCCTGCGGCGTCAGGGCCGGAGCCTCCACGCCCGCGACCAGGGCGCCGTCAGGTGAAATAGCGATTGCCTGGCAGGGTCCCTCCGTAGGGAAGAAGTGCTGCCTTTTGCCTGTCTGCAGGTTCAGCACCAGTGCCCCGTGCGCCCTGTAGTTGTGCGTGCGCACATTGCGCCCCACCGCGCAGGCCGCCAGGTTTTGCGCGAAGGCTATTTCCTCCATCGTACCGTCTGCCATGAACTGGTAGCGGAACGTCCCATCCGTATTAAAGGCGAAAATACTGTTGTTACTTGGGTGCTCCACAGGCGTGGGCAGCTGCCAGTTTTCGCGGTTAAAGGTGTTGATGGTGGTAAAGAGCACGCCGTAGGGAGTAGCGAAGCCATCGCGGCCGCTGGCGTTGATATAGGCACCGTCCACCTGCGTAGGCCTGGAAATAACGCGCGTCCACAGAGTCTTGCCCTGTGCGTCAAACAAAAAGGCACGGCCGTCACTGGTTGCCGCCGCCAGGTATTTGCCATCGGCCGAAAAATTGGGGCTGCCACGCATAACGGTGTTGTCAAAGGGCGGTACAGACGGCACAAGGGTGGAACCAAGCAGCTCGCCGCTGGTTTTATCCATAAAGTACATAGTGTCCCTGTAGCGCATCTCCTCGCGGAAATCGTAGGCCGAGGTGGAAAGCACCACCCTGCCGTTGGCGTCACTTGCGTCACACCAGTTAATCCAGCTGTCCATAACCTCGTTTTTAGGAAACTGCCACAGCAGGCGGCCGGCACTGCTTACAGCCACCATCCTGCCATTGTAGCCACGGCTGCCGTCGGCACGCATCAGATAGCGGTAGGCATTGGCATAGATATTGCCTTCCCTGTCCGTAACGATGTGCACAATAGACGGGTACGACCGCTGCGCCGCATCGCTGCCGACAAAATCGGCCGCCTTGTACTGCCAGCGGATGTCGCCTGTATGCACGTCCACGGCGTAAAGGTTGCCCTCGGCGCTCTGCTCGCCCACCACCGCCAGCTTGCCGTCAGGCGTCAGGCACAGCGACACCAGCTTGCCGATTCCCAGCGAGCGCTTCCATTTTTTCCGGCCTTCGTTATCAAACAAAAACAGCTCGCCCCGCTCCGTACCGATCACCCAGCCCTCCTCGCCGACGGCGTAACGCACCACGGCCTTGGTAAAGCCCATGCGGTCATAGCTCTGCGTAGGTATATCACCCAAATAGACGCTTACGCCGCCAGACGCGTCGGCAGCGGCAAAATGGTTCCAGGGCGTGCGGCTGCCCGTCAGCCAATACAGCGCACACCAGGACAGTGCCAGCAAAACAATGGCTACATAGCCCTTCAGCTTACTCATAAATATTGCACCGTCCAATCATACACCTGGCGGAAGACGCCAAAATACATTCCCTGCTCCGACAAAAGATAGATAAGCTTGCTGGCGACCACCGCCAGCACCAGCAAGAAAAGCAGCAGGCAGCTAAACCGTTCGGCCTGCGGCCACACCTGTACGCGCCTGGCGCCCTGCGCCAGAAAGAAGCCACGGCTGACGACGGAAAGCGCCAGCGTCTGGGCACGCCGCAGGCAGCGTGCAAGCAGAGGCTTGGCGATATACGGCAGGTGGCGCACAATGGCGGTGCGTCCGCTCTGGCTGTCACTGCGCAGCTGCAGCGCCGTAATGACCTCACCTGTTTCGGCAGCCAGCACGGGTAAAAAGCGGATGGCCGTCACCAGCATAAAGGCCAGCTGCGGCGGCAGGCGCCAGGCCAGCAGTGCCTGCAAAAGCTGTCTGGGGTCGCTCGTCCAGCACACCAAAAGCCCCAGCGTGAGCATGGCGGCGCTACGCAATCCCTGAACAGCGCCATACAAAATACCCTCACGGTAAATATAAAGTCCGCCTGTCAGCTGCCCCAAAAAGGGCGCCGTAGGCGATATAATAACGAAAAGCGGCGTCCTGGGTGTCTGCGCAAAGAACAGCGCCTGGCTGAACATCGAGCCCCACAGGCTCAAAAGCAAAAGCACCGCCAGCACCTTCCACTTGTAGATGGACGTGCGCGCCACCATGTGCAGCACCAGAGTCAGCGTAAAAAGCACAAAGAGCGTGCGCGGATTATCCACCGTAATCATCAAAATAGCGAAGAGAAAGAGAAAGATAAGCTTAGTGCGGCCGCTCAGCCGCTGCGCCCAGGGCGCCGCATCAGTCCCTTCCCACAGCTGCCGCATCGACATAGCGCGTCACCTCCTCCACCGTAACGCAGGGAGGCACGCCCACCTGCCTGCAGATAGTCAAAAGTGCCGAAGCCGTAAGGCCGCCCTCCGCCAGCAGGCGGCAGTCGGCCAGGACGGTGTGCGCCGCAGCATCAGCAATTATTTCACCGTCACGCAGCACAATCACCCTGTCGGCCACCTGTGCCGCCAGCTCCACGTCATGCGTGCAGATAAAGATGCTGCCACCCTGACTTTTGTAGTCTCCCAGCAGGCGGCGGATCTCGCCCAGGCTCTGCTCATCCTGACCCGTCGTAGGCTCGTCCAAAAGCAAAAGCGAGGGTCTTTTTGCCAGCATCGCGCCCAAAACCACGCGCAGACGCTGTCCCTTGCTCAGCGCCAGGGGAAAGTCATCGGCATATTCCGTCAGATTGAGCTGCTGTAAAAGCTGCTGCAGTGCCGCCTGCGTCAGGCCGGCGTTCTTCCAGCACAGCTCCTCGCGCACCGTGTCTGCCAAAAGCATCAAATCAGGCTCCTGCCGCAGGTAGCCAATCTGTCCCAGGCTTTTGCCTATAGGCCGGCCGCCGAGGGAAAGCGTACCTGCCTTAGTCTGCGCCAGACCGCCCAAAAGGTTCATGAGCGTGCTTTTGCCTGCGCCATTAAAGCCCATCAACGCCGTAATCTGACCGCCCTGCAGGCTAAAGCTGAGATTTTTGAGCGTAGGCGCACTGCTGCCGGGATAGGTGTAGGAAAGCCCCTGCACTGTCAATAGCGGCGCCTGCTGCACTGCTGCCACCGTGTCAACGGCAGCCTGCGGATGCACGTTGCATTCGCTTTTTATCATACCTACGATTTTTTCTGTCGAGGTCGTCAGCTGCGAAAGGCGCAGCGCACGGCACAGCTTTACCGTCTGCGGCTCACGCAGTCCCAAGTCCTGCCTGCCCGTGAGTGCCTGCCAGGCTGCTTCTATAGCACCGTCATAAATAATCTGCCCGTTTTGCATCACCGCCAGCCGCGAAAAATAGCGGCACAGCTCGTTCACGCGATGCTCTATCATCAAAATGGCAATGCCGGCCTCCTTGTTCAGGCGCAGCAAAAGCTGCATAAAGCTCTGCACACCCTGTGGGTTCATCTGGCTGACGGGTTCATCCAAAACCAGCAGCCGCGGGCGCGTAATCAATATCGACGCTAACGCCAGCCGTTGGCGCTGACCGCCGCTGAGCTTGTGGATGCTTTGCGCGCCCAGGCCGCCCAGGCCGACAAGCTCCAGGGTTTTGGTCACCTCGCGGTCGATGATCTCCTGCTTTACACCCTGGTTTTCCAGGGCAAAGCCCACCTCGTCCGCCACCGTCATCGCAAAAAGCTGGTCATCCGGCGACTGGTATACCGTGCCCACCAGCTGCCCGATGGCCTCGGGTGCCCACAGCGTCACGTCCTGCCCCTGCAGAAGAATCCTGCCGCTAAGCTCCCCGCGCTCCTCGCTGCCCAAAAGACCGCTGACCGCCTTGATAAGCGTGCTTTTGCCACAGCCGCTGCGCCCTGCCAAAAGCAGCATCTCGCCGTCAGCCAGCTGCAGATTTATTCCCTTTAACGTTGCCTGCTGCCTTGAGGGGTAGCGGTAGCACAAATTTTCTATCTTCAGCATACTATTCCCCCATCACCTGCTGCAGCTTGCTGCCGGTCTTAGCTCCCAGCCAGGCACCGATGCTGCTGTAAAGCAGGCCGTTGACCAGCATATACAGCGCCAGATAC
>CAVKMV010000058.1:0-11445 GCA_963657675.1 Ruminococcus intestinalis | reverse complement strand
CTCTATCGTGCAGATGTTTTATGAGATGAAAACACCGGTTGAGCCTAAAATCTATGATTACTTTGAAGGTTAACTCTTTATTGTTTACGATTATAGAATCCTACTAGCGCTCCTACAGCATCGCTCACCTCTCTACACCAAAAAACTAATCCCCCGCCTACGCCTTTATAGCGTCAGCGGGGGATGTTTATTATTATGCTTGGTGCTGCTACAGCTCCGTCCCGTTCGTCAGCCAAATTTTTTCGGCCTTGGCCTCGGCCAGCTGGCTTTGGTTAATCATGCCATATTTATGCATGGCGGCCAGCACCAAAAGCTGGCGCTTTTTGCAGCCTGCTGGATTTTCCAGCGGATTGAGGCTGCTGGGGGCGTAGGGCAGGGCGGCGATTACTGCCGCCTCGGCCAGCGTGAGCGCGGAGGGCGCCTTCCCAAAGTACCTTTGGCTGGCCTGGGCAATGCCGCTCGCACCGGCGCCAAAGTAGGTGGTGTTCAGGTACAGCTCCAAAATTTCGTCCTTGCTGTAATTATCCTCCAGTATGAGCGCCAGCACTGCCTCCTCCACCTTGCGCTCCATGCTCTGCTCGTGTGAAAGGAAGACGTTTTTGACAAGCTGCTGCGTGAGCGTGCTGCCTCCCTGCACCACACCGCCGGCGTTGATGTTGGCCAGCATTGCGCGCACGATGCCGTCAACGGCGATGGCACCATGGTTATAATAATCGTGATCCTCAATGGCGATGAGCGCCTGCGGGATGTCGCGGGCCATGGCATTCAGGCCTGTCCATTCCGGGCTTTGGCGGATGGGGTCGATCACCTCGTCCATATTAAAGGCCAGATAAAATTTTTGCATAGGTGACGGCCAGGTCTCCCTGGCTGGCAAAACCGCTGTAAAGAGTGACATGGCGGCCGATTTTTCGTGCTTAGTCGTTTTGCTCTGCTCCTGCTGCACCGGCGCCGTGGGCTGGGCCTTGTCTGTAAAGCTGTCATAACCGGCCATGCCTAAAAAAATCAGCACTGCCATTGCGATAATTTTGTACATATATAACACCTCGTTGCTCAATCAAAAGCCCTGCTTAGCCTGGTGCAGCTAAAGGCCTACATCTATTGTAGCAAGAAAGACGGCTTTTGGCAAAGTATACAGCAAAAAAGACTAGGAAAAAGCGGCGCAAAGTAGTAAAATAGATAACGTAAAATGGATGAGTGTTTCTTGACCCTTTTACAAAAACTTTTGCAAAGGACTTGCAAAAATATGCAAGTTAGTTGTATAATTATCAATCATAAAGGAGGATGGGTATGAAAGCAAGTGTTATCGGTGCAACTGGCTACGCAGGCGTAGAGCTCCTGCGTCTTTTGGACGGACATCCCGAGGCGGAGATTGCGACCATCACATCTGAAAGCAGTACAGGTGAAGCAATCGCTTCCATGTATCCGCATTTGTCCGGGAGAATCGAAAAGAATCTGCAGTCCATGCAGGATATTGACGCTATTGCCGAAGCAAGCGACGTTATTTTTATCGCCCTGCCGCACGGCCACGCCATGAAGATTGGCAAGCGTCTGCGAAACAGTAAAACCAAAATTATCGACCTGGGTGGAGATTATAGATTTAAGGACTACCGCGTTTTTGAAGAGTGGTACAAGGTGAAGCACGAAGACCCCGACGCGCAGGCTGTATATGGTCTGACCGAGCTTTACCGCGATAAGGTGGCCAAGGCGCAGCTTGTCGCCAACCCTGGCTGCTACACCACCTGCAGCATTCTGGCTTTGGTGCCGCTGTTTAAATATAACCTGATTGAGCATCAGGGCGTTGTGATTGACGCCAAGAGCGGCACTACGGGTGCAGGCCGCAGCCTGCGCACCGCCAGCCTCTATTGCAGCGTCAATGAAAGCTTCAAGGCCTACGGCGTCGCTAGTCACCGCCACACGCCCGAAATCGAGCAGGTTTACAGCGAGTTTGCCGGCGAGGATGTCATTATCCAGTTTACGCCGCACCTGCTGCCTGTAGACCGTGGCATTTTTGCCACCTGCTACGCACAGCTCAAGGAGGGGGTGACGGATGCGCAGATTGCGGAGGCCTATCAGGCTATGTATGGCGATGAATACTTCATCCGCCTGCGTGGCAAGGGTGGCTGCCCTGAGCTGAAGAACATCCGTGGCTCCAACTTTGTGGACCTGGGCTGGCAGACAGATAAGCGCACAGGCCGCATTATTGTTATGAATTGTATTGATAATCTGGTGAAGGGTGCTGCAGGACAGGCTGTGCAGAACATGAACGTTATGTTTGGCATTGATGAAACCGCCGGTCTGCGCCAGCTGCCGCTCGTACCATAAGAGAGAGGGGAATTTAATGAAGAAGATTGAAGGCTGGGTAACTGCTCCGCAGGGCTTTATCGCTGCCGGTGTCAAGGCCGGCATCAAGGCCAGCGGCAACCACGATGTGGCAGTTATTTACAGCACTGTGCCTGCTGCCTGCGGCGCGGTGTTTACCCAAAATAAAATGTGCGCGGCACCTGTACTGGTGAGCCGCGAGGTCAATGCCCATCCCGCTGCGCAGGCTATCGTTGTCAACAGCGGCTGCGCTAACGCCTGCACGGGCGAGCAGGGTCTGGCAGATGCCAAAAGGATGCAGGCTCATGCGGCAGGCCTTTTGGGCATCGCGCCCGAGGCTGTGTTTGTGTGCTCCACCGGCGTCATCGGCCAGTTTTTGCCGATGGACAAGCTGCTGACAGGCATTGCCGACGCAGTGGACAGCCTGGATGAGTGCGAGGGCGAAAGCTGCGCTATGGCTATCCAGACTACGGACACCTTTATCAAGCGTGCTGCCTACGAAACCGAAATCGGCGGCAAGACCGTAAAATTTGCCGGCATCGCCAAGGGGGCAGGCATGATTCATCCCAATATGGCCACCATGCTCACCTTTATCACCACGGATGCAGCTGTTGCTCCCGATGTTTTGAAGCGTGCGGTGAAAAAGGCTGCTGATAAATCCTTTAACATGGTGGTTGTAGATGGCGACACCAGCACCAACGACAGCATGATCGTGCTGGCTAACGGCTTGGCTGAAAACGAAATCATCCTCTCTGAGGATCATCCCGATTATCCCGCCTTCTTTGAAGCACTTTTGGCCTGCGCCACCGACCTGGCCAAGATGATTGCCCACGATGGCGAGGGCGCGACCAAATTCCTGGAGGTTAACGTTAAGGGTGCTGCCACCTGGGTAGACGCCAAGACCGCTGCTATGGCTATTGCCAAATCGCCGCTGGTCAAGACCGCCTTCTTTGGTGAGGATCCCAACTGGGGACGCATTGTGTGTGCAGCCGGCTACAGCGGTGCCGAAATGCTGGCCGATAAGGTGAACCTGGAAATTGGCGGCATCCGCCTGGTGGAAAACGGCATGAACTGCAACGTGCCTGCCGAAAAGCTGGCACCGACGATGGCAGAGCATGATATTTCCATGACCATCGACCTGGGCGCAGGCGAGGAAAGCGCAACGGTATGGACCTGTGACTTTAGCTACGAGTACGTAAAAATTAATGGTGAATATCACACCTGATCGCATCAGGATTAAGCTTAAAACTCTTCGATATTTAAGGAGGAAGATCACATGTTAATGAACGACCAGCAAGTACAAACTCTGATGGAGGCACTGCCGTACCTCAGCCAGTTTAAGGATAAAACTATTGTAGTAAAATACGGCGGCAACGCTATGCTTAACGACGAACTGAAAAACAAGGTGCTGCAGGACATCGTTTTCTTGAAATGCGCCGGCATGCGCCCCGTTGTCGTACACGGCGGCGGTCCCGAAATCACCCGTATGCTGGCACAGGCCGGAAAAAAGAGCGAATTTGTCAGCGGCCTGCGCGTTACCGATGCTGAATCCGTAGGTCTGGCAGAAATGGCCCTGGTCGGCAAAATCAACACCGACCTGGTTGCCCGTCTCAACACCCTGGGTGCTAAGGCTGTAGGCTTAAACGGTAAGGACGCTAACCTTATCCAGGCCAAAAAGCACCTGGCAGATGTTTACGAAAATGGCGAGGTTAACCTTGTTGATATCGGCTACGTGGGTAATGTTGAACACATCAACACCGAACTGATTGACTGCCTGCTCGATAATGGCTTTATTCCCGTTATCGCTCCCACCGGCGTGGGCGCGCAGGGCGAAACCTACAACATCAACGCTGACAGCGTTGCCGGCGAAATCGCGGGCGCGCTGAAGGCAGAAAAGCTGCTGGTGCTGACCGACGTACGCGGCATTTATGCTGACTACCGTGACGAGAACAGCTTTATTTCCACCATGAGCTTTGAAAAGGCCCAGGAGCTGATTATCCGCGGCAAGATTGACGGCGGCATGATCCCCAAGGTACGTGCCTGCATCACCGCCCTGTCCGGCGGCGCTGCTAAGGCGCAAATCATTGACGGCCGTGCCGAGCATTCCATTTTGATGGAGATCTTTAGTGATAAGGGTGTGGGCACTGAAGTCGTTAAAGAAATCTAACGGCAGGCGATAAGGCACCATCTGCTTTGCAAAGGCTCCTAGGAGTACTAGTTGTACGCCGTCGTCGCCTTTGCTTCGCATCTGATACCTTCTCCCCAGCCTTTGGGGTAGAGGATGATAAGACACCATCTGCTGGCTCCCCCTGGGGGGAGCTGTCACCCGCAGGGTGACTGAGAGGGGTTTGCCAAAATCTGCCTTATGAATCCACATATTGAGGGGTGAAAATTTTAACAATGGACAAGAAGACTGTTATAGAAGAAACTGAAAAATATTATCTGCCTGTGTTCGGCAGATATCAAATGGTTATGGACCACGGCCAGGGCTGCAGGGTATGGGATAACGAGGGCAATGAATATGTTGATGCCTTCGCCGGCATTGCCGTCAACAGTCTGGGCTACAACCATCCCGTGCTGGTGAAGGCTATTGCCGACCAGGCTGCCAAGATTATGCACTGCTCCAACCTGTATTACACCGAAATTCAGGCTAAAGCCTTGCGCATGGTGGCCGAAGCAACCGGCATGGACCGCATCTTTTTTGCTAACTGCGGTGCTGAGGGCAACGAGGGCGCTATGAAGCTGGCGCGCAAATACGGCGTCAGCAAATCTCCTAGCAAGTACAAAATTATTTCGGCCCAGGAATCCTTCCACGGCCGCACCTTTGATACCCTGGCAGCAACCGGTCACGACTATTACCATGTAGGCTATGGTCCGCTCAGTCCGGGACATATTTTGGTTAACTATGGCGACCTGGCCGCACTGGAGGCGCAGATGGATGACGATGTGTGCGCTGTGCTGCTGGAGCCTATCCAGGGCGAGGGCGGCGTGCACGTTCCCAGTGACGAATATCTGCAGGCAGTGCGTGCGCTGTGCGACAAGCATGACGCCCTGCTGATTTTTGACGAGGTGCAGACAGGCGTTGCCCGCACCGGCAAATGGTTTGCTTATATGCACAGCGGCGTGAAGCCTGATGTGCTGACCTTTGCCAAGGGCATTGGCGGCGGCTTCCCGGTGGCAGGCTTCGCCGTGCCGGAGCGCCTGGCGCATGTGTTCAAGCCTGGCGACCACGGCGGCACCTTTGGTGGCAATCCGCTGGCCTGCGCCGCCGTGTATGCGACGCTGACGACCATTAAGTCCGAGGGCCTGGTGGACAAGGTTGCCGAAAAGGGCGCATACTTCATGGGTGAGCTGCGTAAGCTGCAGGCAAAATATCCTGACAAGGTTACTGACGTGCGCGGCCGCGGCCTGATTTTGGGTATGCAGGTTGTTGGCGAGGGCAAGCCGGTGGTGGAAAGCTGCCTGGCAAACCACGTTATCGTCAACTGCACTGCCGGCAACGTCATCCGCATCGTACCGCCCTTGATTATTTCTAAAGAAGAAATTGACATTGTCGTGGCTGCGTTGGACAAGGCCTTAGCCGGTCTGTAAGCAGCCTGCGGCAGTTTCGGTTTATAAGATAAGGGGATATACTAAATGGGTTTAAAAAACAAAGATTTAATTTCAATTCACGACCTGACGGTGGGCGAGGTTGCGACCATTCTGGACGTAGCCAGAAAGCTCAAGCGTAAGCAAAAGGCCGGCGAACCGCACCAATACCTGAAGGGCAAGACGCTGGCAATGCTGTTTTCCAAGGCTTCTACCCGCACCAGAACCTCGTTCGAGGTTGGCTTCTGGCAGCTTGGTGGCCATCCGATTTATTTGAGTGACGCTGCTTCGCAAATCGGTCGCGGCGAGCCTATCCGCGACACTGCGCGCGTGCTGTCGCGCTTTGTTGACGGCATCATGATCCGCACCTTCTCGCACGATTCCGTAATCGAGCTGGCCAAATACGCCAGCGTTCCCGTTATTAACGGTCTGACGGATTTGCTGCATCCCTGCCAGGCCCTGACGGATATGTTCACCATTCAGGAGAAGATGTCTGTTTTGAAGGGACGCAAGCTGGTTTACGTAGGCGATGGCAACAACATGGCCCATTCCCTGATGTTTGCCTGCGCCAAGGTTGGCATGAACATGGTCTGCGCCAGCCCCGAGGGCTACAAGCCCAACCCGGTGATTTTGCAGCAGGCACAGGATGACGCTGCCAAGACCGGCTGCACCATTACTGTGGAAGAGGATCTGTTTAAGGCTGCCAAGGGTGCCGACGTGCTTTACACCGATGTGTGGACCAGCATGGGCGAGGAGGCCGAGCGTGAGATACGCTTCAAGGCTCTGCATAATTATCAAATCAACAAGGAGCTGCTGGCAGTTGCCCGCCCCGAGGCTATCGTGCTGCACTGCTTGCCCGCACACCGCGGTGAGGAAATCACCGAGGAGGTGCTCGAGGGACCGCAGTCCGTGGTCTTCGACCAGGCAGAAAACCGCTTGCACGTCCAAAAGGCTATCATGGCGCTTTTGATGAGTGACGAGGTTCTGTAAGCTTACAAGGAGCATGGCTTATGCAGCAGGGTAGTGTAACATTTTATACTATTTGCAAAAATCCTGTATACATAAACTGCTAAGCTTGCGTTATGCATAAAAAAGGTATATAATACAAGAAGTTTGTAAGTTTATTCATCAATGCATAACATTATAGAAATTTGGGAGGCTATTACAATGAAAAAAGAAGATATTAAAAAAGTAGTTCTGGCCTATTCCGGCGGCCTGGATACATCCGTTATTATCCCTTGGCTGAAGGAGCATTACAATAACTGCGAGGTTATCGCTGCCTGCGCTGACCTGGGTCAGGGCGACGAGCTGGGTCCTGTGCATGACAAGGCTCTGAAGACTGGTGCCAGCAAGTGCTACATCATGGACTTAAAGGAAGAATTCATCAGCGACTATGTATGGCCCACCGTTAAGGCCGGCGCTGTATACGAAAAGAAATACCTGCTGGGTACCTCCTTCGCCCGTCCGCTGATCGCTAAAAAATTAGTTGAGATTGCTGAAGCAGAGGGTGCTGACGCTATTGCCCACGGCGCTACCGGCAAGGGCAACGACCAGGTACGCTTTGAGCTGTCCGTAAAGGCTTTGGCTCCGGAGCTGGCTATTATTGCTCCGTGGCGTGAATGGGAGCTGCGCAGCCGTGACCAGGAAATTGACTATGCTGCAGCACACAACATTCCTATTCCTGTATCCCACGACCATGACTATTCCATGGACCGCAACATGTGGCATCTGTCCCACGAGGGCAGCGACCTGGAGGATCCGTGGAACGCTCCTAAGGATGAGCTGTTCATCGTTACCAACATTCCTGAAAAGGCTCCGGACAAACCGGAATATGTAGAGCTGGAATACGTTGAAGGTGTTCCCGTAAGCGTAAACGGCGAAAAGCTGAGCCCTGCTAAGCTGGTTGAAAAGCTCAACGAAATCGGCATCCGCAACGCTGTCGGCATCACCGATATGGTAGAAGACCGTCTGGTTGGCATGAAGTCCCGCGGTGTTTATGAAAACCCTGCCGGCGCTATCATCTACTACGGCCACAATGATTTGGAAAACCTGTGCCTGGATCGTGCAACCCAATCCTTCAAGCAACAGGTATCCATCCGTTATTCCGAGCTGGTTTACGATGGCATGTGGTTCAGCCCGCTGCGTGAGGCACTTGACGCCTTTGTAAACGAAACCCAAAAGACTGTAACCGGTACTGTACGCATGAAGCTGTACAAGGGCAACATCTACAGTGCAGGCGTAAAATCCCCGTATTCCCTGTACAGCCAGGAATATGTAACCTTCGGCGAGGACGAGGTTTACAACCAGGCTGATGCTACCGGCTTCATTAACCTCTTCGGCCTGCCGCTGAAAGTGCGTGCGCTGATGAAGAAGGGCAACCTGAAATAATGGCCAAGCTTTGGGGCGGTCGTTTTAGTAAAAATACGAACGAATTGGTGGACGCATTTAATGCGTCCATTGATTTTGATAAGCGTCTGTATCACGAGGATATCCGCGGTAGTATTGCCCATGCCGGTATGTTGGCAAAATGCGGTATCATTCCAGCAGAGGACGGGGAAAAAATTATTGCTGGTTTGAAGTCTATCCTTGCTGATATCGAGGCAGGCAACTTCCATTTTGACGTTGCCCTGGAGGACATTCATATGAATGTCGAGGCACGTCTGACCGATCGCATTGGCAGCGCCGGCGCACGCCTGCATACTGCCCGCAGCCGTAACGACCAGGTTGCGCTGGATATGCACATGTATATGAAGCGTGAGGTTGCCGAAATTGCCGAGCTTTTGATTAAATTTGAAGAAGCATTGCTTACTGTAGCCAAAAAGCATGAAAAGACACTGATGCCAGGTTATACGCATCTGCAGCGTGCACAGCCGATTACCTTTGCACATCACATGCTGGCATATTTTAATATGCTGCAGCGCGACTTCCGCCGTCTGCTGGGCGTTTGGGAGGGTGCGGACATGATGCCCCTGGGTGCCGGTGCTATCGCAGGCACCACCTTCCCGATTGACCGCTTTATGGTAGCGGAGGAGCTGAACTTTGGCACTGTGTACCCCAATAGCATGGACGCAGTCAGCGACCGTGATTATGTTATTGAGTTTCTCTCCTTTGCTTCTACCCTCATGATGCACATGAGTCGTCTGAGCGAGGAAATTTGCCTGTGGAGCAGCACGGAGTTTGGCTTTGTGGAGCTGGACGATGCCTTTGCAACAGGCTCCTCCATGATGCCGCAAAAGAAGAACCCGGATATTTCCGAGCTGGTGCGTGGCAAAACCGGCCGCGTGTATGGCCATCTGATGGCTATGCTCACTACGGCGAAGGGCCTGCCGCTGACCTACAACAAGGATCTGCAGGAGGATAAGGAAGGCTTCTTTGACGCGATTGACACAGTTAAGTTTACCCTGGCCGTATACCGCGACATGGTACTGACTATGACCGTGAACGTGGACAAGATGGCCCAGGCCGTAAGCAAGGACTTTTCTAACGCTACCGACCTGGCTGATTACCTGGTACGCAAGGGATTGCCCTTCCGCCAGGCACACGAGGTTGTGGGCAAGTGCGTTGCCTATGCTATCGCCCAAGGCAAGTTCCTGCCTGAAATTTCGCTGGAGGAGTACAAGCAGTTCAGCGAGCTGTTCGAGGCTGACCTCTTGCTGGCCCTAAAGCCGGAGCATTGCGTGGAAGCACGCAGGTCCTATGGCGGTCCTGCTTTTTCGGAAAACGAGAAGCAGTTTGCCATTGGCGACAAGGTGCTGGCAGTGCAGCAGGCCAAGCTGGCAGAGCTGCAGGCTAAGCTGTAAGTGGATAAAAAATTAAAGGAGATGGCGGGAGCCATCTCCTTTTGTGTTTAGTTTTTTACTTCACCTTTACCAAAGACAGTAATCCATTGAGCAATTATACGCTCACGATTCATTACTATATACTTTCTGATTTGGCGGAGTTCTTTATCGGGGATTTTTCCGTTATTATTGGCCAGTTCTGCTCCGTTACTAGTAATCCAAAATTTCGTAGCATTGGGTGTCTGCGCGCCTTTGGCTACATGTATATGGATTGGTTCCATGCTTTCGTTAGCCCAAAAATAAAATACATATCCCAAGAAACCAGCTAATATTTTAGGCAATCTGTTTGCTCTCCTTTGCAATTTCCCACATTAACAAAAGATTATCAGTGGCAAAGTTTTCAATCCAGAAAAGCTCGTCCTCGCTAAAACCAAAGGCTTTAACAAACTCTTTGTCTGGCATAATAATCTCAGCAAAATCAAAACCGTTATTGTTGTTAGGTCGCTCAAACCTTACGCAAATATATTCCTTATAGCCTTCTTCGATAATATCACTCGTGGTAACTGTAATGTTATTGAAGAAGCAATAGTAATGCTTGTTGGTGCACATACATGCCACCTCCTTTTTTACCTGACTTTATTATATCCCAGTGAGAGAGAATAGTAAAACAGAAAAATTTCAGCTTATGCTTGTAATCTCTAAAGTAGAGGATAAGATTGAGATGGCGTATAGCAGACAGCAGAAGCTTTTACGGCTGCTGCAGCTTATATTGCAAAATCAAGTGCGTGCTTTGCATAAGTCCTATGCCAAACAATTATAAAATTTTGTAACTTTTTTACAGAAATGTGCTTGACTATCGACGGCGTTTCTTCTATAATAGCTAATACACGCTGAAGGGTTTAGCGTGTAGAGGAGAAATTATTATGGAGAAAAAGTACATTGTTATTTTGAGTACGGTCGTAGTATCGTTATTCGGTGTAGCTGGTCTGCTGTATTGTGACGCGCTGACGCGTGCCTGAGACCTGCTGCCCGGTGTGCTATCTGGCAATCTTGGCTAAGGACAAGCTAGAAAAAGAAAATTTGTCTGGAAGATAACCCCAACCAGAGGCAAATGCGGCGTAAGCAACGAGGCTTACGCCTTTTTTATTTATGCTTTTTAGCTTATCAGGCTGCTTGCGTAGGGTGTAGCTGCGCTGCTGCACGCCGTCAGCTCAGCCTTTGATGCAGCTTCATGAGATAGGCCACGCAGGTGCTTTCCGTCGTCGTCTTTACGTCAAGGCCATAGGCATCCATAACCGCCCTGTCGTTGGCGCGGTGTGCGTCGCGCAGCTCTTTGGGCATCGTCAGCTCATCGTACAAATCCGCCAGGCTGCTGTCCGGGTACTGCGCCCGCGCGTCCAAAATCGCCTGGGCGGTGCGCTCAATACGCTCCTTTTGTGCTGCTGTGGGCGTGGGCCAGGGGAAGTTGTTGTAAACGACACCGCCGGAGTAGCGGTAGTCGCTTTTTAATCTGCCTGCGACAGAACGCATCCAGGCCATGTGGACGTTGGATGTGAGGATGCCAAAATGGTAAATAGTGGCATTGGGGATGAGAAAAACTAAATCACTAGCTAAACAATCAGGAGTTAACATCCCCATAGGGATATATTTTCTGCGTTCAGAAGAAACTTTAGGGACAATAATCGAATCACTATTAGGCATATTTTCTGTTTGAAATCTAGTGGGCGTATCTGCAAGTTTTAATGTACTTGTCCTTTTG
>CAVKMV010000057.1:0-12508 GCA_963657675.1 Ruminococcus intestinalis | reverse complement strand
CAAAAACGAACATACCCTTAAAGCGTTCGCCGGCCTCCTCGGTCAGCTTGCCCTGTGCGTCAACCGGGCACAAAATCGGCAGCTTGTACTTCAAGCCGGTTTCAAAGTCGACATCGCCGTGACCAGGAGCGGTATGTACGCAGCCGGTACCGGCTTCGGTGGTTACGTAATCGGCCATAACAACCAGGGAGCGGCGGTTGTTGTATTCGGGGAAGGGATGTACACATTCAGCGTATTCCATGTCCTTGCCCATGGTAGTACCAAGCACGTTGCTCAAATCCTTGTGGCACACAGCACCGACCTTATCCAGCAGGTCCTTGGCCATAAAGAGCACCTCGCCCTCGCACTCAACCCAGGCATATTCCAAAGCAGGGTTCAGCGCAACAGCAACGTTGGCAGGCATAGTCCACGGGGTAGTGGTCCAAATTACCATGTAGGCCTTTTTGCCCTTGGCAGCTTCAGGCATCTGGCCGTTATCCTTAACCAAAGGCATCTTTACGAAGATAGTCGGGGTCTTTTGCTCAGCATATTCAATTTCTGCTTCAGCAAGCGCGGTTTCGCAATGCGGGCACCAGTAAACGGTCTTTTTGCCCTTGTAGATATAACCCTTGTTGGCCATACTGCCAAACACGCGGATCTGCTCTGCTTCAAAGCTGTGGTGCAGTGTTACATAGGGATGCTCCCAATCACCCAAAACGCCCAGACGTTTAAAGTCCTCACGCTGAACATCAATCCATTGCAGGGCGAAGTCGTGACATTTGCGGCGCAGTGTCAACGGATCCAGCTCGTTGCGGTTCAGGCCAAGCTCCTTAATAGCGGCGTGCTCAATAGGCATACCGTGGGTATCCCAACCGGGAACATACGGAGTGTCAAAGCCACGTGCGTATTTGTATTTAATGATGATATCCTTCAGGATTTTATTGAGGGCGTGACCCATGTGGATCTTGCCGTTTGCATACGGAGGACCGTCATGCAGGACGAATTTGGTGTGACCCTCATGCAGGGCCTGCTTCTTAAAGTAGATATCATTTTCCTGCCAGAACTTCAAGATTTCGGGCTCACGCTGCGGCAGGCCTGCGCGCATCGGGAACTCTGTTTCCGGCAGATTCAGTGTTTTGCCATAATCCATTAGTAAAAACCTCCAATTTTATAAAACAAAAAAACAAAACATATTTGCGTCCTGTCTACCAAAGGCAACAGAACAAAATTAAAAAGCTCCGTCCCGCTAAGGGACGAAGCCATAATTAACAATTAATCAAAAGATACTCCGTGGTACCACCCTCATGACGGCCAAAAAGCCAGCCACTCGTGCGCGCTTTATCGGGCGCTCCCGTATGCAGCTACTTGCTTTCGCCACATCCGCTCCAAAGTGATTTTTACCTGCTCTGCATTGTCCGGACTTGCACCATCCTCCGGCTCGCTTAACCCGCGCGGCAAGCTACTGTCTTCATCATCGCGTTAACAAATATTTAGAAACGTTATTATTATACATTAGTAGTGGGAAGAAGTCAACGGAAAAATAGTTTGCCTGTTACTTTTCATACTTAAAACCAAAAACGCCAAAGCCCTGCCCCTGCGTCAGATGGCTGACATCATTAAGACGAAAGATGGCGTGCTCATGCCATTTGTTAACCCCCAGCACAGTAACGCTCGCCGGCTGCACGTCTACAGAATAATTGTGCGCCACAACCTGCTGCATATCCATCCCCAGCCAACGGAAGATGATATTCTGAATGGTGCCCTTATGCGCCACAATCACAAGGTTTTCGTGCTCCACGTCCGCACACTGCCACAGGCCGTGCACACTGCGGCGATAAAATTCGTTACGCGTTTCGCCACCAGGATAGTTGCGGTGATCCAGCTCCTGCTCGCTGGCAGGCCTGCAAAAATGCTTCTTGGCCTCATCCTCCGTCATGCCTGCGGCCATGCCGTTATTCTTTTCGCGCAAAAAAGGACAGTACTCTATATCGCCGCCAAAGTCTAAGGCAGCAGCAATAATCCGTGCCGACTCCGCTGCCCGCTCCAGGTCGCTGGCCAAAATGCGCAGCCTCACATCCTGACCCGCAAAATCCAGCGCCAGCTTGTCCGCCAGCGCTGCAATCTGCGCCCTTCCCCTGTCCGTCAGCCGTGAATCCGTCCAGCCGCCTGTCAGGCTTTGTGTGTGGTGGGTTGCCTCACCATGTCGCACCAAAATAATCATCATCCAGCCCCCGCTCTATTCTTCGCCCTGCGTTGCAAAATTTTTCAGCAGCTCCACCTGCGTTTCCAAAAGATGCAGCATATTCTTGCGGTGCAGGGCCGCCTTCTTCACCTGTTCATTGTAAGCCTGCTCTGCCATAGAGGCCTTGGCGTCTGCTGCAAAAATAATTTTGCGGCTGCGCTCCTCGGCATCGCCCACCAGCTGGCGGTATTTGGTGTTGGCCTCCAGCATCACCCTGCCGGCCTCGCTGCGTGCGTCCTCCAGCAGCTTGTTGGCCTCGCTGGCAGCGCTGTTGGCACGCTTCTTGCAGATATCTTCGGTAGAAACGCGCAGCCTTTCGGTCTCAGCCTCGGCCTTGCGGCGCAAATCGTCACAATAGGCCTTGGCCTCTCTACGCAGTGAATTGCATTCCGCAATAGCAGACTGCAGCATACTATCTGTCTTGGCCTTGGTCTGGTTGTACAAATCCTCGGCGTGGGCCATGGTGTCATCATGCAGCTTCTGCGCCGCCGCCTTGGCCTCGTTAAGCTGCTGCTCGCACTTTACGGCCGTTTCCTTTTCTAAAAGCGCCGCCTTCTTCTCGCTGGACGCCTTCACCTCGTCCGCCGTTTCCTGGGCTACAGTCAGCGTGCTTTGCATAGTCGCTTCCATCTGCTGATAATATTCCAGCTTAGAGCTGACACGTTCAATGGTTTCCTTCTGCTCCAGATTGTCCAGATACAGATACTCGTATTCCTTCAGCAGCATTGCCATGAACTTGTCCACCTCCTCCACCTCGTAGCCACGAAAGCCCTTAGAAAAGGTTTGTTTCTTTAAATCCTCAGGAGTAAGCATTCTTCATCCCCCTATATATAACGCTTCAGCGTTACACTAATGCGCCCCTTTTTGGTCGTTCCCTTAATTTCTTCCACCTCTACCCTGCCGCGTCCACGGAAGGAGATGACATCGCCTGCATTCACAGGCTGTGCTGCCTTTTTGGCCTCCTTCCAGTTCACCTTCACATTGAGGCCCTTTATCTCATCCGCCATACGGCTGCGGCTCACGCCATAGCCTGCTGCTGCCACCGCGTCCAGGCGCAGGTCAGCAACCGTAGCGTTAATCAGCTTCACCTTTTCTTCCTTCTGCAGCAGCTCCTCACGCGCTATCTCTGTGAGCGTAACCGGTGCAGCGCCAATCTGCGTCAGATTGCCTGTCAGGTAATTCACCAGCGATTTTTCGACCACCAGCTGCGCTCCCTCAGGCACAAAGACGATGTCGCCCAGGGCCTCGCGCTTGCAGCCCGTGCCCATAAACGCCCCCAGAATATCACGATGCGACAAGTCATAATAACGCTTGTCCCAGGCCGCCAAAAAGTACGCCATACCAAAATCCGGCTGACCGTAAAAATCCTCAGCGACAAAGGCCACCTTAACGCGCTCCGCGTTGGCAAAGCCGCCGTCGCTTTCCAGCTTGATGTTATCAAAGTTGGCAGTAATAATTTCGGCCACATTATAGGCATGCGGATCCAAAAATTCACTCACGCGATACTTGCGTGATTTATTAGCGCCCTCGGCCAAATCCAGCAGCTTGGCAGCCAGCTGCTCATCGCCGCCAGCCTTAAAATAGCGCAATATTTTTTCTCTGTCTGCCATAAATCAGTTCCCCTGCAGTTCCCTGTTGCGCTGCAGCACAGCCTGTACGGCGTCATAAAAAGCACCACGCACGCCATGGCTTTCCAACGCATGGATGCCTGCTATCGTAGTGCCGCCGGGGCTGGTCACCTGGTCGCGCAGCTGCGCTGGATGCAGGCCGCTTTCCACGCACAGCTTGCCGCTGCCAGCCATGGTCTGCGCCGCCAGCTTGATAGCCAGGGCGCGCGGCAGGCCGGCGCGCACGCCTGCATCTGCCAAGGCGTCTATAATCACAAAGCAATAACCCGGACCGCAGCCGGAAATCGCTGTAATAGCCTCCAGTGCCTTTTCATCCACAAATTCTACCTCGCCACAGCTGCTGAAAATTGCTGCAGCTGTCTGCTTCATTGCTTCGGTAGCCTTATCGTCGCAGCAGATGGCCGTCATGCCTGCGCCCGCAGCCAACGGCGTGTTGGGCATAGTGCGCACCACAGCAAACCCCGGCGCATACGCGTGCAGCTGGTCGATAGACACGCTGCCCATGATGGAAAGCACCCAGGCATCCTTCTTAAAGCAGGACACCAGTTCAGGCGTAATCGCCACAGGTGCTACCTGCGGCTTGACGGCGAAAATAACCAAATCCGCATCAGCAACTGCCTCTTTATTATTTGTGGTAGTATTAACGCCATAGGCAGCGTGCAGGCTGTCCGCATGCTCCTTAGTCGGTTCACCCACCGTAATCATCTCAGGCTGCACCAGACCGCCGCCGATGATCCCCTTGATAATGGCCTTGGCCATAGCGCCACCGCCAATAAAGGCTATTTTTTTAACTGCCAGCTTTGTTACTTGTCCCATGGATTATTGCCCCTCTCATCATCTGCTGTATGCTCCGCACCTGCGTCTATATCTACATTCTTGGGTGCGCAGATCAAAATATTACGGCCGACCTTTTTCATGCTGCCCCCCAGGGCGTACACGGTACCGCTGACGAAATCGGTCATTCTTTTGGCGATAACATTATCTGTACTGCCAAAGTTTACCACCACGGGCCGGTTGTCGCGCAGATAGTCAGCCACCTTTTGGGAATCATTAAAATCTGCAGGCTCCAGCACCACCACCGTCACCAGCTTATCGGCAACAGGCAGCTCTATGGTTTTGCCCTTCAGCTGCTTAGGCTTATCTGCTGCTTCAGCCTCCGGCGCTGCTTCCGTTTTGTGCATCTTAAAGGGAAGAATGGAGCTGCGCTCACGCTTAGGCTCGTCTGCTGCCTCATCCTTCTTTGCGAAAAAGCCTTTTTTATCCTTGGGCTTTTCGGCCTTGGCAGGCTCCTGCTGCGGCTCCTCGTCCAAAACCTCCTCCTCGTCATAAAGACTCAGGGCGTTCATTATTTTGTCTATAAGACTCATCTCGTCACCAACCTTTTATATATTTTTTGATTAAAACTTTAAGCTATAATCACGCTGGCCAAAAAGTGCCGTGCCCACGCGCACAATATTGGCACCCTCCTCTATGGCAATGCGGTAATCGCTGCTCATCCCCATAGAAAGCAGGTCAACCTCAGGACGCTGCTCCTTAAGACGAGCGAAGGCGCGGTAGCCTGCTGCGAATACAGGCCGGGTTTCCTCTACGTCATCGCACTTTTGGGCAATAACCATCAGGCCGCGCAGGCGCACGTTTTTATATTCATCTATCTTAGGCAGCAGCGCCAGATAGGCAGCCTCGTCCAGACCGGATTTTTGCTCCTCGTGCGCGATGTTAAGCTGCAATAAAATGTCCTGCACCTTGTCTATGCGCGCCGCCTCCTTATCCACCGCCGCCAAAAGATGTTCACTGTCGATGGATTCAATCAAATCAAACAGCGCTACCGCCTGGCGCGCCTTGTTGCTCTGCAAATGGCCGATTAAATGCCAATAGCCATGCCTGCCCAAAGCCTCCTGCTTGTGCTTGGCCTCCTGCACGCGGTTTTCGCCCACATTGGCCACACCCAGGGCCTCAATATCCGTAATTACCTCCGGTGGATGATTCTTCGTCACTGCCACTAAGGTCACGCTATTTCCTGTAAGTACATCTTTATTCTTACGTGCGGCCAGTGCCTCATCAATAGAAGCCTGTACCTGCTTCAAATTATCAGCTAACAATTTTTTGCCCCCCAAGCTTGCAGCAAAATGATTTATAGCAAAGATTCTGCTTTTATCGAGCAGTAACTGCTCTTTATCCTTATATTTTAGCACGTAGATAAGGTTTACACAATAAGCGCAAAAACAAAAAGCAGTAACCGTAAGGCATGCTACCACACGCCTTACAGTTACTGCTTATCACTGACGTTATGCGCCAGATCCTGCTTATTCAGTTTTGCTGCTTAATATTATATTATGTGTAAAATATAAATAAGAAGTTACAAAATATGTGTATATATTGTATCTTTACAGTGCTGCTTTAACCTTAGCTACCAGGTTTTCTACCGTAAAGCCATATTTTTCCATCATCACATCGCCAGGTGCCGATGCGCCAAAGGTGGTGATGCCCAGCACGTTCTTTTCGCTGCCGGTGTAGCGGCTCCAGCCATAAGGCACGCCTGCCTCCACAGCAAACTTGGTAACGCCTGCAGGCAGCACGCTTTCCTTGTACTCCTCACTTTGTGCGTCAAACGCATCCCAGCTAGGCATAGATACTACGCTAACATCAATGCCCTCTTCCGCCAGCTTAGCCTGTGCGGCCAGTGCCAGGTGTACCTCGCTGCCTGTGCCTATGATTACTGCCTTGGCAGCTTCCTTAGCAGGACTCAGCACATACGCACCCTTATGCGCATTTTCATGAATGGTTGCCGCATACTCATGCAGCACAGTCAGCTTTTGGCGGCTGAGCAGCAGACAGGTTGGCTTGCTCTTATTCAGGCAAGCCTGCTGCCAGGCGGTGGCAGTTTCCAGGGCGTCCGCAGGACGGATAACGCTCACGTTGGGGATCAGGCGCAGCGCCATAGTTGTCTCAATCGGCTGATGGGTCGGACCATCCTCGCCCAGAGCAATGCTGTCATGCGTCAGCACAAATATGGACTGAATGCCCATAAGCGCTGCCATACGGATGGTAGGACGCAGAAAATCGGCAAATACCAGGAAGGTGCCGCCAAAGGGGATAAAGCCGCCATGCAGCGAAATACCATTCAATATGGTACCCATAGCGTGCTCACGCACGCCAAAATGAATGTTGCGTCCCTTTCTATCCAGCTTGGAAAAATAACCGCCAGCCTTCATCACCGTTTTATTGGAGGGACCCAGGTCAGCACTGCCGCCAACCAGTGCCGGCAGCTGCTCGGCCAGCTTTTGGATCACGTCACCGCTTGCTTCACGGGTAGCGTTTTTGGCAGTGTTGGCAAAAATTGCTTCCAAAGCAGATAAATCAACCTCAACTACACCGGCAATGCGCTCCTGCAGCTCCTTGGCCAGCTCCGGATATACCATTTTGTAATCCTCCATGAGGGCGTTCCAGTTGGCCTCGCTAGCAGCACAATCTGCGTGCTTAGCAGCAAAATGATCCTTAGCCTCGGCAGGAACGTAAAACATTTCCTGCGGCCAGCCAGCCTTTTCCTTGGTGGCTGCCAGCGCCTCGCCGCCAAGCGGCTCGCCATGACAGGACGGGCTGTCCTGCTTGGGACTGCCAAAGCCGATGTGGGTGCGCACGATAATCAGGGACGGATGCATAGTATCTGCCTGAGCCTCACGGATTGCAGCCTCCATGGCATCAACATCCTCACTGTCTGCTACGCGCAGCACCTGCCAGCCATAAGCCTTAAAGCGTGCTTCAACATCCTCAGTAAAGGCAATATCAGTGCTGCCCTCAATCGTTATCTTGTTATCATCATATAAATAAATCAGCTTGCCCAAACCAAGCGTACCGGCCAGGGAGGCAGCTTCAGAGGAAACGCCCTCCATTAAATCGCCGTCAGAGGTCAGGCCATATGTGTAATGGTTAACAACAGCAAAATCAGGCTTGTTGTACCTTGCGCCCAGCATAGCTTCGGCAATAGCAAAGCCTACGCCCATAGCAAAGCCATGTCCCAGCGGACCTGTGGATACATCTACACCGGGGGTCAGGCCATATTCAGGATGCCCAGGGGTTTTGCTGCCCCATTGACGGAAGCTTTTGAGCTCGTCCAGAGAAAGATCGTAGCCTGCCAAATGCAGCATAGCATACAGCAAAGCGCTGCCGTGACCAGGGGAAAGGATAAAGCGGTCGCGGTTAAACCAGTTAGGGTTTTGCGGATTATAGCTCATGAAGCGATCCCAAATAGTATACATCAAGGGAGCAGTACCCAAGGGGAAGCCGGGATGACCGGACTTTGCCTTTTCTACCTGGTCTGCTGCCAAAAAGCGAAGAGTGTTTACACACACCTGATCAATTTTCTGCATCGAGAAAACCTCCATTTTCCAATTTATCTACAGTTATTATATCATGTTTACGCGTATTGTCTACACTTTTTCTTTTTAATTGTATACTATTTAACAAAAAGTAATGTATAAATTACTCTTTCCCCTGCTCTACGCCTGCACACTGGTGCGCAGCTGTATTGCCTCCGCCAGATGCACGGCTTCAATGCGTTCGCTACGCGCCAAATCCGCAATAGTACGCGCCACCTTCAGTATGCGGTCATGACTGCGCGCGCTCAGGTTCAGAGCGTTAAAATAACGCTCCATCACGTTTTGCGCCGCCTCGTCCAGCTGGCAGTATTTTACGACCTCACCCCGTCCCATCTGGGCGTTGCAATGCAGCCCCCACTGCTCCAACCGCTCCTGCTGGATAAGCCTGGCCTTGACCACGCGCTCACGAATGACGGAAGATGCTTCGCCCCTTTCCTTATTTTTAAGCTCGCTAAACTCTACCCTGCTCAAATTTATCTGCATATCTATTCTGTCCATCAAGGGACCGGATATTTTACGCTTGTAGCTGTCTATATCCTTCTGCTTGCAGCTGCAACGGTGCGCGCTGTCGCCCAAATAGCCGCAAGGGCAGGGATTTTGCGCCGCACACAAAATAAACTTGCTGGGAAAGGTTAGCGCCGCCCGCACGCGCGAAATGCTCACCTCGCCATCCTCCAGCGGCTGGCGCAGCATTTCTAAGGTAGAACGTTCAAATTCCGGCAATTCGTCTAAAAACAGCACACCGTTGTGGGCAAGCGTCACCTCGCCCGGACGCGGCGTGCTGCCACCGCCCAAAAGCGCGCTGCCGCTGATGCTATGATGCGGGCTACGGAAGGGACGCTCCAGCATCACGCTGTCAGACTGCGGCAATAGACCCACGATGCTATAAATTTTGGTAACCTCCAATGCTTCCGCCTCCGTCATCGGCGGCAAAATCGTCACCAAACGCCGCGCCAGCATAGTTTTGCCGCAGCCAGGCGAACCCACCATCAAAATGCTATGACCGCCGGCCGCCGCAATCTCCAGCGCCCGCCGCGCCACCAGCTGCCCCTTTACATCAGCAAAGTCCACATGATAAATTTTATTTTTATTTTGCAAGATATTTTCCTTGGGCAACAGCTGCAGACGTTTTTTACCCTGCAGATGCTGCACCAGCTCCGTCAGCGTTGCCGCCGTATACACGTCAATACCATGTACGAGCTTGCCCTCGGCCGCATTGGCCTCCGGGATATATATTTCCCTGGCACCAACCCTTTTGGCATCCATGATCATCGAAAGCACACCCGACACCTTGCGGATGCGGCCGTCCAGCGACAGCTCACCCACAAACACCTTGTCTGTAAGCTTATCAACGTCCAGCAGCTGACTACAGGCCAAAACTCCCACCGCAATTGGCAGGTCAAGTCCGCTGCCCTCCTTGCGCAAATCCGCCGGCGCCAGGTTCACAGTAATACGCGTCATCGGAAAAGGATAGCGTGAATTGCGCAGCGCCGCCTTGACACGCTCCTTGGATTCACGCACTGCCATCGCCGGCAGTCCCACCAAATCAAAGCCTGGCAGACCGTTGCTCACGTCCACCTCCACCAAAATCTGTACACCATCAATACCACAGGTTGTTTCACCCAGAATTTGTGCAAACATCACCAACACTCCGTTTCTTTTAGAAGCAGTGCGGACAATGTCTGACTGTTATCGCCGCAGTGCCTTCTATGATAATTTCTACTACATCAAAGGAAAGCACCGGCATCTGCGTAAGCAGCCCCCTGCATTGCAGGTAGTACTCAGCGCAGCGGTAAATTTTTCTTTGCTTAGCCAACGTCACGGCCTCAATCGGTCTGCCATACCTGGTATTAGCGCGCGTCTTGACCTCTATAAAGCTTATACAGCCATCTTTTTGGGCAATAATATCTATCTCACCATAGCGGTGACAGCGAAAGTTGCGGGCAAGTATGTCATAACCCTTATTTCGCAGATAGCGGCAAGCGAAATCCTCACCATATTTTCCCAGACTAATCCTCGATTGGGTACTCATAGTTATCCCGCTGTGGTGCGAATAAAATATTTTCCTCCTCTGCCACCGGTGCCAGCTGCATGCTCTTTACAGGCTCGTAGCTGCGCCTGTGCCAGCGTGTAGCACCGCAATCTGCAATCGCCTGCATATGGGCGCTGCTGCCATAGCCCTTGTTGTGGGCAAAGCCATAGGCAGGGAATACCTCGTCCAAGCGTTCCATAATACGGTCACGTGTTACCTTGGCGATGATAGAAGCCGCAGCGATGGACGCACTCAGCGCATCCCCATGCACAATTGCCTCCGTTTTTATATCAGGCACTGCCACCGGCATGGCGTCAATAAGCGCCACCTGCGGCTTAGTGCGCAGGTTTTCCAGCACCTGCGCCATTCCCTGCTGCGTGGCTGCGTAAATGTTCAGCTCGTCAATATTGCTCACACTCACAATATTTACTTCTATATCCACTGCCTTAGCCATTATTTCATCATACAGCAAATCGCGCTTAGCCGCTGAAAGCTGCTTAGAATCGTTCAGGCCGCTGATAAAAATGTCTGACGGCAAAATGACAGCCGCAATTACCAAAGGTCCTGCAAGCGGACCACGTCCTGCCTCGTCTACACCGGCAATGGCTTTATAGCCTTCAGCATACAGCTTCTTTTCAAATTGCAGCATTTTTTCAAAGCGTTCGCGCTCTGCTGCCAACCTTTGTTGCCGCTTATTGTAGGCAGCCAAAAGCTTTTGCACTCCCTTACGTCCGTCTGTTGCCAGCTCTGCCAGCTGCCATTGCTTTGGCTCGCCTGCCAAAAGCTCCTTAACCTCGCTAACATGCATAAATCTTTCCCCCTTACGCTACTCCCGTCAGGACGTAGCCTTTTATAATATGGTTATCAAATAAAAAGCCTGCTAAAAATAAAACCGCCTTACGGCGGTTTTTGTAGTGCATCACAAATCAAGGTTCGTCAATAGTGAACCGCCCTAAACGTCCTGCACGGAAGTCACGCAACACCAGCTGGATAACCTTATCAATATCCAAAAGTCCGCCTGACTTCAGACAACCACGGGCAACGGCAATCTTTGCCATGACGGCGTTTACATCGTCGTCCTGCCCAAGGCTTACTGCATATTTTGTTTGCAGCTCCTGCGGATATTTGCGCAATAAAAACTCCAGCAAAAGCTCTGTTGCCTGCTCCCTGTCAAAAACATCTTCCTTGATGGCACCTGTCACTGCAAGGCCAAAGCCTACGGCAGGGTCATCAAACTTAGGCCATAGCACGCCAGGTGTATCCAAAAGCTCCAGACCCTTGGCAATCGTCACCCACTGCTGTCCGCGGGTAACACCAGGCCTGTCGGCTGCCACAACCTTATTTTTGCCAACCAGGCGGTTAATCAGCGTGGACTTGCCGACATTGGGAATGCCCACAATCATCACACGCACCGGGCGGTTACGCACGCCCTTTTTCAGCCATTTATCCAGCACAGGCTTGGCCGCCAGCTGCACAGCACTGATGAGCTGCTTTACGCCCTTACCCGTAGCGCAGTCCACCTGGCAGACAGGCAATCCGCTATGCTTGAGCTTTTCCAGCCATTTTTCCGTCTGCAGCTTATCGGCCATATCCACCTTGTTCAAGGCGATTACCTTAGGCTTTGTGCCCAAAATATCCTGTAGCATGGGATTGGTGCTGGAACGCGGTATGCGTGCATCCAGCATCTCCACCACCACGTCAACCAGCTTAATCTGGCTTTCCATCATGCGCTTGGCCTTGGTCATATGGCCAGGAAACCATTGAATCTTAAAATCAGCCAGCATCATTCGCCCATACCCGTATCAGCCTTCAGTACGCGCAGCTTATCTAGCGGCCAGAAGGCAACCACAGCGCGGCCCTTGACAAGCTTGAGCGGGACAAAGCCCACATCGGCAAAACGGCTGTCCTCAGAATTATTGCGGTTATCACCCAACACAAAAATGGTGTCCTTAGGTACGACCACCTTACGGTAGTCCGAAATGTTCTCACCCTTGGGATCATTATGGTAGATGTAGGTTTCGTTTAGCTGCTTACCATTAACCAAAACCTTGCCATGCTTCATTTCCACAGTGTCGCCACCCACTGCGATGACACGCTTGATAAAGTCACGGCTTTCATCCTTAGGAAAGCGGAAAACCACGATTTCACCCTTCTTAGGGTCTGTAATAAAATAGCTCAGCTTATCCACCACCAGACGCTCGTGGTTCACCAGCGTAGGATACATGGACGAGCCTTCTACCATGTACGGCTC
>CAVKMV010000056.1:0-12574 GCA_963657675.1 Ruminococcus intestinalis | reverse complement strand
GTGTTAAAGCGCCGACCACACCACAAGAATTGGGGGATACTTCAAAAAAAAACTCAGCCTGCGGCGTTCGTTCGCAGGCTGAGTTTTGTTTACATATGCCTTATATTTTCAATTTACTAAATACCACTTTAGCAATGACAGCTTCAATCACCAGCAAGATAACCAGCAGCTCAAAGACGGCGTTAATACCCAGACCGTGGGCAACGAAGCCTAACACTGCAGGTCCCATGATGACACCGCTGTAGCCAAGGCTGGTGACGGAGGTGACGGCAGCGCTGATAGGCATAGCCTTTTGAAATTTTAGTATGGAGTAAAAAACAGGGACGATATTGGAGCAGCCTATACCGACGATAATAAAGGAAAGAGCGTTGACGTAAAGGTTATCTACCCATACAAGTAGGGCAAAGCCGATAGCGGTGAGCAGACTGCCGCAGATAACGGAAGCCTTTTCCCCTAAGGTCTGCACAGCCTTGTCGCCAATGAGACGCATAAGCAGCATAGCAACTGAAAAGACGGCGTAGCCGGTGCCGGCGAGCGACATATCTATGTGCTTGGCCTCGGTCAGGAGCACGCCGCTCCAGTCCATAATGGCGCCTTCAACGAGGAAGGAAATGCAGGCTAGGATGCCGATGACGATGACGATGCCATGGGGAATGGCAAAGGCCTTTTCGCCGCCGGAGCTACGGTAGTTGAGCCAATGACGGCCAAAGTAGCCAATTACGGCAAAGGTAATCGCACAGTGGATGGCGGCGATGAGGGTTACGCCCAGGCCGGCGCTGGCAAGCAGGGCGAAAAGACCGGCACTGGCAAAGCAGCCAATGCTCCAAAAGGCGTGCATACCGCTCATCAGCCTGCGGCCGTCAAGCTGTTCTACGATGACGGCGTTGGTGTTCATCATAACCTCGGTGGTTCCCATGCACGCACCAAACAGGCAAAGCGCGACAGCATAGGAGCAGGTATTTGGCAGGCAGGATAGGGCTACAATGTCTAGCGCCATCAGCGAGCAGGTAAGCCAAAGCACCTTTTTACAGCCCCATTTTTGTCCTAAAAGCGCGCCAAAGGGCATGACGATGAAGGCAGTAATGCCTATGCACAGCAGCAAGAGACCTAAAACGTCCGCACCCAGCTGCAGGCGTTCCTTGACCATGGGGATCATGGGAGCCCAGGTGGAAACGACGAAGCCGGGAACGAAGAAGGCCAGACGTGCGGCAGTGACTTCGGCACTGCCAACCGTAATACTTGGTAGTTGGGGTTTGTTTTTGTTGATTTGCATGAATAAAAACTCCTTTCGTTACGTAAGTAGCTATAAGAGCTTTTATGGTGGTGTTGCCATCATTTATCTAAAAAAGTGAGATAAAATTCGCTTGAATCTTATCCCACTTAAATAGCCTGAGCGCTACAAGTCCTCTGATAAATTGTTATGATTGTAGCACGAGTATATTTTATTGTCAATGCCTATTGCTTCAAGCTAATTAGCCATTTTTCTATGTGCCTGGCTATATCTGCATTATTGAGATTTTGGAACATAAAGTGATCGCTACCGTAAATACCTTCTTTAGGCAGGTCGAAGACTGCGCTTTTACAGCCTGCCGTATTGTAGCTCACAGTGAAAGCTTCACATTCATCAAGTTTGTATTGCCAGATTTTTGTCGTCTCCAGCTTGGGATCACCATTGTGGATATAGTCACCAAAATAGAAGGCCACAGGGATATGCTGTTTGCTCATAGCCATGTAAAAAAACTATAGGAGCTTTATTTGCTTTTTGTGGAATTTGGTAGAAAATATTGGCATGGTCCACATGTGCAGTTTGTCCTTTGCCTGTTGTTTCCCATTGATCGTAGGGGTCAAATGTACTAGGCGAAGTTATAGTTATGCCACCGGCAGAAAAAACACCTTGCTTAGCAATGTGCAGAGGAGAGGCAAAGCCTGTGGTGCTGAGTGCAAGTGCTGCTGCGAGTGCGAGGGAAAAGAGCTGTTTTTTCATGATACGCTTCTTTTCTTATACGATATAGCTTATTTTAGTTGTAACATCTTCAACCACGCATCAATACTCTCAACATCTGCCGGCATGATGATACCATCATCGTCTGACTGTGCCTGCGCGATATTTTCGGGCTCAACGTCTTTGGGCAGCTGCGCGGGTATATGCACAGACTGGGGTGTAGATTTATAAATGCGCTGCATTGATTCGTTCAGGTAGCTGCGTGCGCCGTAGGTGAAAAAGGGAATGACAGTTTTGCCGCTCAAATCATAGCCTTCAAGAAAGGTGCAGACAACCATAGCAGGCTGGTGCCACCAGATAGGCGAGCCAACAAAAATAACGTCATATTTTGCCATTTCACTGGTTGGCAGTGGAGCTTTCACGGCAGGGCGCAGATTTTCGTAGGCTTCTTTTTTGATGCGGTCGCTGTCATCATAAGGATTAGCAGCATATCCCTGCGCTGCCTCGATGCGGTAAAGGTCACCGCCGGTTGCTTGGGCAAGCTCTTCGGCAATGGTTTTGGTATTATTCGTTGCCGAAAAATAAGCAATGAGGATTTTTTTCCCAACCAGGGGGCTGCTGTTTGTAGTCTCTTGGGGTGAGCTACTAGCATTATCGGTATTGCCGGCGCAGGCGACGCTAAACAGCGCGAGCAGGGAGAGAGCTATAAGACAGATAACGCGTTTCATTTTATTTTCCTCTGCGTTCTTCCACCATTTGTACAAACCATTCCACCATCGCAGGGTCCTGGTGCGAGAAGAAGGAGCTGGTTTTGGTGTCGAGAGTGGCGATGGCCTGCATATCTTCGCTGCTTAGTGTAAAGTCAAATACATCCAGGTTTTGCGCCATACGTTCTTTGTGCGTAGATTTCGGAATTACGACAATACCGCGTTGCAGCTGCCAGCGCAGGATAACTTGCGCAACAGTTTTATTATATTTGTCGCCAATAGCCTGGAGCACGGGATTGCTGAACATATTGCCACGACCCTCGCCAAACGGTGCCCAGGCCTCGTGGATGACGTTATATTTTTCGAGCCATTTATGTGCTTCAATCTGCTGGTTCAGCGGATGCGTTTCAATTTGGTTAACCATGGGCTTGATACGGGCAAAGGAAGCAATGTCAACGAGCCTGTCGGGTGCAAAGTTGGATACGCCGATAGCACGCAGCCTGCCTTCCTCGTACAAATCCTCTAACGCACGATAGGCACCATAGTAATCAGCAAACGGCTGGTGCAGCAGCATCAGGTCAATATAGTCTGTTTTTAGCTTTTCCATAGATTGCAATACGGATTTTTTTGCTGCGTCGTAGCCATAATGCTCAATCCAGACTTTAGTTGTCAAAAAGATTTCTTTGCGGTCGATGCCGGATTTTTGCAGTGCGTCACCAACTTCTGCTTCGTTGAAATAGCTTTGCGCTGTGTCAATGGCGCGATAGCCAACTTCGAGTGCGTCTAAAACGCAGCGCTCACATTCTTCTTTTGTTACCTGATATACACCATAACCAAGCTGCGGCATTTTTACGCCATTGGATAATGTAATATATTGCATAATGATACTCTTCCTTCCTTATAAACAGGCTACCAGGCTAAAATGCTTATTTTATATTTGCTTTATAGAAGGCACCTAATTTATTCAATGCTTGATTTACATATTCCGGAACAAAGTAGGTTTTGATATGTGTTGTTTCAGAAATGATGTACAACTCTTTGTTATTGGTGCCGGTTGCTTTTTTGAAAGCATCTTCAGACATATATCTGGAATCTGCTTTTTCACCAGCAATTAACAGCAGCGGAGCGTTAATCAGATCGATGTTATCAGTTGCGTCCCAGGTCATCAGCTCCATAAGGCTGCTTGTTGTGTAAGCAAAGGTGGAATTTGGATGGCGATGGGTGCGGCCATAATATTCCATGCCTTCGCGATAAAGATCAGTCGGAATCTTGGCAATGCTTTCGTCGGTCAGTGCGTCAAAATCAACATTGCCGGAAAAGCTTACCTTACCTGTACTAATTTCATCAGCACGAGCCTGCGCGGCAGCTGCCAGACGTTCTTGGATAGTGTCTAATTGGCCGTCTATGTAACCATTGCGGCGTATGCGTCCAGTGTTGAACATATAGGATGAGCAATTACGATAGCAGGATAGGATTTATTCTTATTATAATTAGCAGGAGTATAAACATTGGCGGCAATTTTTACACCATGCAGGCTGTAGCTCACAGGATGAATGTTTACCTGCCCGACCATATTTTGCGTAATGGCACCATTATATACAAGTCCGTAAGGATTTTTTGCAGGAGCGGCGCCAGCAGCACAAGTGATGCCAAGAGCCATAATCATTGCAGCAGTTAAAATAGTCTTTTTCATAATCAAGTCCTCACTTTCATTTTTTCTCATATTAATCTGGGGTAATTTTTTGACAGCAGGCTTTTTTCCAGCTACAATTGGAGTATAGCAGCCGATAGCAACAATCGGTCAAGCACTTTTTTGAAAAATTTTTAAGGAGGCTTGGTTATGTATACAATGATGGAAGCATGTCGTGAAACTGGTTTAACCTATCAGGCGCTGAAGTTTTATTGTAACGAAGGCCTGATTCCTAATGTGCACAGAGATAAAAATAACCGCCGCTATTTTGATGATGCGACGGTGAAGTGGATTAAGGATTTAAATTGCTTAAAAAAGTGCGGTATGTCGATTGAGGAAATGAAGGAATATCTGGAGCTTTGCCTGCAAGGGCCCCAAAGCATTGCCGTGCGGCAGCAGATTTTGGCGCGTAAGCAGGAGGCGTTGCAGCAGCAGCTGGATAAGATTAAAGAAAGCATGGATTATATAGAATGGAAGCAGAATTTTTACAATGATGTGCTTAGCGGCAGGCGTCCT
Organism: Ruminococcus intestinalis; assembly: GCA_963657675.1. Lineage (GTDB taxonomy): Bacteria > Bacillota > Negativicutes > Acidaminococcales > Acidaminococcaceae > Phascolarctobacterium_A. Next base: position 7,719 of record CAVKMV010000056.1, on the reverse strand, counting down.
TACATCAGTAATCTGATTAAGGTGGAAAGCGCAGAAGAATAATGACAGAAAACTAGCTGACTTTAGCATTATGCCAAGGTCAGCTAGTTTTTTATACATTCTTGTATTTTTTTATTGCTGCACCGATGAGCTTTGCTGTCTGCGCTAGCTCATCCTCCGTATGTGTTGCCATAAGCGCGACGCGCAGGCGCGCAGTACCCTTGGCAACGGTGGGATAGCGGATGGCGGGGGCAAGCACACCGTTTGCCAGCAGCTCGTCTGCCACCTTCAAGGCGGTCGCCTCATCGCCAATGATAACGGGGATGATGGCGGTGGGGGATGCTGCCTTTACGCCTTCGGTGTGCAGGGCGTTTAGGAAGAAGGTTACATTGTGCTGCAAATTTTGTGCACGCTGCGGCTCTGCCTCCAGCACTTCGATAGCACGAAGGGCGGCCCCCAGTGTTGCAGGGGCCTGGGCGGTGGCAAAAATAAAGCTGCGCGCCTTGTTTTTGAGATATTCAATAATTACCCTGCTGGCGCAGGCATAGCCACCCTCCGCACCGAGGGCTTTGCTGAGCGTGCCCATGAGGATATCAGGTCTGCAGATATTACCAAAATGCTCTACAGTGCCATGACCGGTTTTGCCAATAACGCCTGTGGCATGCGCTTCGTCAATCATCGTCAGCAGGTGATGCTTTTTTCCAAGTGCGACAAGTGCAGGCAAATCCACAATGTCGCCATCCATACTAAAAACAGCGTCGCTGACAATTAAACCCCTGCTGCAGGGAGTGGTGAGGATTTTAGCCTCCAAATCCTGCATATCGTTATGCTTATAGACGACGATGCGTGCTTTGGAAAGGCGGGCACCGTCAATAATGCTGGCGTGGTTATATTCATCACTGAAAATGACGCTTTCGCTGTTTGTCAATGCGGAAATAATACCCACGTTGGCCATGTAGCCGGTGTTAAAGAGGAGTGCTGCCTCCGTGCCCTTAAACTCTGCCAGCTTAGCCTCCAGTGCTTCGTGCAGGGCAAGGTTGCCTGTGGTGAGACGGCTGCCGCCGCTGCCTGCGCCCCATTTTAGTGCTGCCTCCGCGGCAGCCTGCTTGACGCGTGGGTCGGCGGCGAGGTCTAAATAGCTGTTGGAGGCAAACATTAAAATTTTACGCCCCTGCATTTGGACGTACCTGCTCTGTTCGCTGTCCATTGTGCGCATAGAGCGGTACAGGCTTTGCTCCTGCAAGCGTTTCAGTTCATCGGCAAAAATTTGCTGCGGGTCGGGATTGGCAGGCTTTTCTACAGGCAGGCCGCGCACGAGTACGCGCTGCCTTTCTAAATAATTAATTGCTTCCTCTGCTTTAGCCCTGCTGCTGTCAAAGATAAAGATGCGGCCGCCGTGCGGATTGCCCATTTCCTTCATCGGCGTCAGGCGCACATAACCATGCTTTAGCGAAGCAAGGTAGCCGACAAGGTAATCAGGGTCATCCGAAAGACACAATTCAGCAATTACGCCAGGGGCGTGGACAACCTTGGTGGCGAGCACGAGGGCTTCACGGAAGTGGTTTTTGCAGCTGCCGGCGCTGGTTTCTCCTGCAGCATCCATATAGGTTACGCGGATACCGCGTTCGTGATCGGGTTCAAGGCGGGAGCCTGTGGCAACGTCATACAGCACAGCGCCGCGCATGGGATGATTAGAGCGCAAAAGCTCAATTAAATCATCAGCTTTAGCTTCTAAGCCCAGCTCACAGAGAAGCTCTTTCATAATCTGATAGGTTTCTTCTACGGTTTTAGCCGGACGCTTGCTGACGGGCAGGGCATCAAGGTATTGCAGTTGTGAGGGGGCGACTTCCTCCATTTTGATGTTGATAAAATCAGCCCGTCCCAGCCCGTGGTGCAGTGCCCGCTCCGTCAAGGCGCTGACGGCGGCAGTAATATCGTTTTGTTCCAATATGCGTTCCGCGCCGCTGACATGCAGGTCACCCTTGGCAGCACGCATTTTTATACTATAAAGAGGCATGTAGGCATCTCCTTAATTTCTTGCTAGGATAATTTTCGTAATCAGCTTCTGCGCCGGCTTGTAGAACGCACCTGCGGTGATGGCGGTAAAAATCATTCCCGGAAAGGCGGCGGCGGTGAGCACCTGCCAGCTTACGCCTGTAACCTGCCAGAGTGCGAGGCGTGCAGCGAAGGTGCCAAGCGGACCGCTGATGCAGACGGTTAGCAGATTGGTGCCCAAAACGGCCATGGTGCCGCCGGCGACTACACGGAACACCATCTGCACCAGCACGTTGATGATGTTGTGCATCCCCAGCAGCATCCCCAGCATGCTGGCCAAAACGCCTGCAATGATGTAGCGCTTAAAGCCAAAGCAGGCGCAGATGAGCACGGCGATGGGGGCGGAAAGCTGAAATTCACCGCCTGCAACAGGTGAAGGAATCTTAAAGGAGCCGGAGATTAAAATCAGCACTCCAAGCAGGGCGATGGAGGTCAGCTCCTTGAGTGTAAAGGTTTTCATTATGGCCTCCTTATTTTAATACCTCGTCCATAGATAGCTTTGCCAGCGCAATAGCCTTGTCCAAATCGGCGGTTTCAATGTTCAAGGGAGGGTTGAAGTAAATAACGTTGCCCAGGGGTCGCAGCAAAAGGCCGTGGGTTAAGGCCTTTTTATAAATTTCGTAGCCTATGCGCAAATTGCTGTCAAAGCCGGTTTTTGACGCTTTATCTGTAACCAGCTCCATGGCGTTAATCAGGCCGATGTGGCGGATTTCGCCAATGTTCTTGTGGTCGCCAAAGGTATCCATAAGGGCAGAGTGGAAGTATTTGGCTTTTGCAGCCGCCTGCTCCAAAATGCGTTCCTCTTTCATGATTTTAAGCACGGCGAGGGCGGTGGCGCAGCCTATGGGGTTGCCGGCATAGGTGTGGCTGTGCATAAACTGCTTGCCCTTGTTGTAATCATCATAAAAGGCATCAAAAATTTTATCAGTGGTGCAGACGATGGACATGGGCAGATAGCCGCCTGTGAGGGCTTTACTGATGCACATGATATCAGGTGTGATGCCAGCATGGTTGCAGGCAAACATTTTGCCTGTGCGGCCAAAGCCGGTAGCAATTTCGTCCGCAATTAAAAGCACGCCGTATTCGTCGCACAGCTGGCGCAGCTTTTGCAGATAGAGCGCAGGATAGATGCGCATGCCGGCGCAGCCCTGGACGATGGGCTCAACGATGATGGCGGCTGTTTCGTGCGCATGCTGGGCAAATTCTTCCTCGGCAAATTTGAAGCATTCACAGCTGCAATGCTCACGCTCCTTGTTAAAGGGGCAGCGGTAGCAGTCGGGAGCCTGTACGTGGATGTTGTTCATCATCATGGGCTTATACATTTGCGCGAACAGATCCATGCTGCCGACAGAAAGCGCACCGATGGTTTCGCCGTGGTAGCCTTCGCTGAGGCACATAAAGCGCTGGCGTTCGCCGTGGCCTGTCTGCAGCTGGTACTGAAAGGCCAACTTGAGGGCGATTTCCACCGAGGCGGAGCCGTTGTCGGCAAAGTTGAATTTTGTAAGGCCGGGGGGAACAACCTCGCACAGCTCCTCACACAGCTTGATAGCAGGCTCGTGCGTGAAGTTAACGAAGATGACGTGCTCCAGCCGGTCGATTTGCTCCTTGATAGCGGCGTTGATTTTAGGATTGCAGTGACCTAAAAGGTTGCACCACCAGCTGCTGATGATGTCCAGATAGGCTGTACCGTCGGCAGCGTACAGGTAAGGCCCCTGTGCGTGGTCGACAACGATGGGTGGCAGGCTTTCGTAATCCTTCATTTGGGAGCATGGGTGCCAGATATGTGCTAAGTCACGTTTTTGCAGGTCTGCTATTTTGTCGTTCATTATGCTTCCTCCTTGTGTTGCTTTAGGGATACGGTAATTACTTGTGTAACAGGTTATTCGTATAAGCTTTTTAATAAATTTACATCAATAGCTATTTCTGTGGCGTCCTTGGGTACGCAGGCAAGCACGGGGACGCTTGTTAGCTCCTCCATCATGCGCTTGTTGTCTGCCTGCATAAAGTCATTGGCATTATAATTGTTAAGGATGATGCCGCGGACAGGAATTTCCTTTTGCCGCAGGTAGGAAATAGTAAGGACGCAGTTATTGATAGAGCCAAGCACGGCGTTGGAAATTACTAATACACCTAATCCCAGCTTTTTGATGATATCTTCCAGCAGGATGTGCTGCGTGTTGTCCCAGCGTATGGGACAGATAATGCCGCCGCTACCTTCCATTGTAAGATAATCATAGTGATTAAGGGCTGCCTGGTAATCAGCCTCTACCTTGTCCATTTCCAGCGGGTTGCCTTCGCGCTGCGCTGCCAGGTGCGGTGAAACTGCCTCCTCGTAAATGTAAGAGACCAAGCTTGCAGGTGCTTCGTCAATTCCTGCAAGCCTAGCGACAAAGGCGGCATCGCCTGGCAGCAGACTGCCGTCAGGCTGCTGCTCGGCACCGCTCAGTGCTGCCTTATAATAGCCGGCGTTTACGCCGGCGTTACGCAGACGTTTGACCAATAAGCCGGTGACATAGGTTTTGCCTACATCCGTACCAATGGCTGTAATAAAAAGACCCTTGCCCATTGTAAATCGCTCCTTTATATGCTTTAAGTTAACCGTCGCAGATACAAGGTTAACCATAATTATAGTTCAAGTATACGGCGACTACAATTTATTGTCAACCTAGCAAAACAGTATGGTTAACCACGGCGAAGCTGGCAGGAAAAAAGGCTCCAGACTGTATCTTGTGGTATAATCGTTTATGGCCGTAAATATATTGTGTTTGCTTGCTAGGTGTACTTTAATAGTAAAAAAATATTTTTTGTAGCTGTGTTTTCACTTGCATAACAGCATATTTTACTTGCCAACGGGTCACTTATATGCTATTATGAATGCGGTAAATTTGCTGTTGCACAGTAGCAGTTTATGTGCGCTGGAGCAGTAGACAGTAGACTTTGTAATTCAAAATTTATAGTCAAAAATCGCTTGGATCTATATGACCGGGACGAAGACGCAAAAACATAGGCTATCTTTATGCGCATTCTGAACCGGGATGCGCTTTTTTATGCTTTGGCAGAAAAGTTATTCCGCAGCCATGACTTTGCAGGCCGTCTCTCAGGATCAGTGAGAAGAAAGGTTGATGAAAATGAAATTAGTACATACGGTTGCAGAGCTGCGCGAGGAGGTGGCAGCTGCAAAGGCTAAAGGTCTTACAATTGGCCTGGTGCCTACTATGGGTGCTTTGCATGAGGGTCATGCATCCTTGATCAAAGCAGCTAACATGGAAAACGACTTTGTCGTTGTCAGTGTTTTTGTTAATCCTACCCAGTTTGGTCCCAACGAGGATTTGGATGCTTATCCGCGCACGCTGGAGGCAGATTGCAAGCTGGCTGAAAAAATGGGTGCAAACGTTGTTTTTGCCCCGTCTCCCAAGGAAATGTATCCTAGCGAGGATGCAACCTGGGTTGAAGTAACCGGCGACATCACTAAGGTTTTGTGCGGCCGCACCCGTCCCATCCACTTCCGCGGCGTAACTACTGTTGTATCTAAGCTGTTTAATCTGGCACAGCCTGACCGTGCTTACTTTGGCCAGAAGGATGCACAGCAGGTAGAGGTTTTGAAACGCATGGTAAAGGATTTGTTTTTCAATATCCAGCTGCGCGTTATGCCGATTGTACGCGAGGCAGACGGCCTGGCTAAAAGCTCGCGCAACACCTATTTGAGCGAAGCAGAGCGCAAGGCAGCACTGGTGCTCAGCCGTAGCCTGAAGGCCGCTAAGGAGCAGTATGAAGCAGGCGAGCGCGATGCAGCCAAGATTACTGCCGCAGTTACTGCGTCCATCAAAGAAGAACCGATGAGCAATATTGATTATGTAGAAATTTACGCCCTGCCGGAGCTGAAGCCGGTAGCAAGCCCGATGACTGGCAGCAACCTGCTGGCCGTAGCAGTTAAATTTGGCACTACCCGCCTGATTGATAACGTCGTTTTGGAGGAGAAATAACAATGCTTTACACTATGCATCATGGAAAAATTCACCGTGCAACTGTGACCCAGGCTAATTTGGAATACATGGGCAGTATCACTATCGACAGTGAGCTGCTGGAGCTTTCGGGTATCCTGCCGGGTGAACGCGTGCAGATCGTAGATAACAACAATGGTAACCGTCTGGAAACCTATGTTATCGCCGGCGAAGCAGGCAGCGGCGTAATTTGCCTGAACGGTGCTGCAGCCCGCAAGGTGCTTGTTGGCGATACGGTTATTATCATTGCTTATAGCCTGATGACTGAGGAGGAGGCCAAAACCTACGTACCGAAGGTCGTTATGGTGGATGAGCACAATCGTCCCATCAACGTGCGTGGCACGGAAAAGGAAGCAGAAATAGGCTGAGAAATTTAGATAATTCCGTTGCTTCATCAAATGGTATGGACCGAAGATTTGGAGATACAAAATTTGACAAGCTATGCTAATCGTGTTATGATAACGGTAGTGAAACGAGAAAATAGCGTGGACGTAGCTACACGCAAAAGAAAAAACCCGAGTTGCAGCTCGGGTTTTTTCAATTTGGGCTAGCTGTGAACTATTTCTTCTTGTCTAACCACTTGCAAATATAGTAACTAACTATAGATGCCACGACAGAAGATAGAAATGAGAAAATAGCTTCATTAGACATAGCAACACCTCCTTCCGGCTGGAAAGAGTCACAGCTCTTTCATTATAGCAAAATAAGCGTAAAAACACAACAATCCCCCACGTTCATCAGTTTGGTGAATGCGGGGGGTTGTATGATGTAAAAGAAATACGTTTGCAAATTCAAAAATTCAACAAACAAAAATTTGCAAAACGGTTGACAAAGTTCACCGCTGGTATTATTATATAAACAAACGAAGATTTATATAGGCGGTGGTAAACGTGAAAAAGATTTTGATAACTGTTTGCTGTGCCTGCATTCTTTATGCAGGATATGGTGCTGTGTTTGCTGATGCAGCAGTGTATCGTGAATATACTGTGACCGTCGCCCAGGGAGATACCCTGTGGGATATTGCCGGCCGTCATACAGAAGCGCAGGAGGACGTGCGTGAGGTTGTTTTTCGCATAGCACAGGCCAACAAGCTGAAATCTAAAACTGTTTATCCCGGACAGATTTTGAAGGTGCCCATGCGCGTACAGGAAAGCGGCCTGATGGTTGCCGAAAAATAAAATTAGCACGAACATACGTAGAACAAGCTCTATAAATAAAAACAGAACTCCCCCACTGCAGGCTGGCAGAGGGGGAGTTTTTGTTTGGTTAAAATGTCGTTAGTTGTTTTGCAGGCTCTTTATTTTTTCTTCAGGCAACTGTATGGTTTCGGCAACGTCCCTGCAGCTCATGCCCTTGGCCAGCAGACGTTGGGCGATAGCCAGCTTCATATCATCCTGTGAAAGTAGGTCGTGCAAATAGCTGGCGCGGATGCTTAGGGCATCCTTTTCGGTTAGCAGCTTATCCTTAGTCATCTGCTCCGAAATATCCTGCAAAATTTCGTCCTTAATAAACTGGTAATGGGTGTCGATGATGTTGTAATCACTCAAATCCTGGTTAACAAAGCTGGAGCGAATCGGCAGCTCTGTTTTTTCATTTGCTGTTTTGTTGCTCAGCAAAAAGCGTCCCAGCTCCTGCAAAATTTCATCCTTAATAAACTGGTAATGGGTGTCAATGATGCTGTAAT
>CAVKMV010000055.1:0-12588 GCA_963657675.1 Ruminococcus intestinalis | reverse complement strand
AAATCCACGCATGGCAATGTTGTATGGCATCAGATGCGACTGTCGTTTTGACATCCTCCGGTTTTTCCAAGAAAGCGAGGAAGAAATTTATGCTGTACGAAATTCGCATGAAGGACCTGCGTTTTGGCTAATAAAAATTTCTCCTGCTTCATGTTGATACCCTCCTTCGCTCTGCCCCGCGTGGGCAGGGCGCTTTTTTATCTGCGCCATAGGCCTACGTACTACTGCTACCGTAATAACTACTAACCTTTAGGTAGTACTCTAAAGGAACAAGGTAACTACTAACTACGTTAGTAGTTTTGATCTGGGCGAAGAAAAAGACAGAGAGAGAAAATTTAATAAAAGAGAGAGAAAGAAAAAGAAGTCTCACTATATTAATGCCAAAAAAAAGCAATTTACTCACCCCCTGGCGCAAAATTTTTTTGAAAATTTTTCTTTTGCAAGGGGTGAGTAAATCGGCAAAATTTGTCATTAGTATAGTGAGAGGCAAAAACGCACCGCCGCTAAAGGCAGATTCCGGATATGCGCAAGGTAGCCTCCAACTCATCCCCTGCTATTTATCCTATCCTTATACAGCAGATAATACTTATCCCTGTCCTGCAGCACCTTGGCCACATATTCACGCGTGTCGGCGTAGGGAATAGCCTTGATATCGTTAAAATCGTAATCCCAGCCGTTTTCCTGCATCCACTCGTGCGTCTGCCCACGGCCTGCGTTGTAGGCAATCATAAGCAGCACCAGGTTATGCTGAAACTCGTGCTCCAGCTCGCCCACGTACCAACAGCCCATGCGGATATTGGTGCGCGTCTGGTATAAATCGCCGTCTCTGTAGCCGTCAAGCCCCATCTGGGCGGCAATCCAGCGCCCCGTTTCGGGCATAATCTGCATCAGGCCCACGGCCCCCACGCCGGAGACGGCCTTGTGCTTAAAATTGCTTTCGTTTTTAATAATCGCCGCGACCAAAAACGGATCCACGTTATTTTTTTCGCTGTAGGTGACAATATCCTGCTGATAATCCCACATATAGACAAAGCGCATCTGCACTGCGTCCGTGTTCCACAGCCGCCAGCCCCCCAGGGCCAGGCACGCTACAAGCAGCAGCGCCGCCCATTTGCGACGGCCTGCTCTTTTGCGTTTCACTGCGCACCTCCCGGCAGCAGCTGCAGCTGGCGGCGCACTGCCTGCATGGTTTCCTCCTGCGTGCCGCTGTTGTCTATCACCACATCGGCATATTTTTTCTTTTCGGCCAGGGACATCTGCGCCGCAATGCGCGCCTCCACCTCGGCTTCGGTCATACCGCTGCGCTTCATGGCGCGCTCTATCTGCTGGCGGCGGCTCACGGCCACCAGCCACACGCTGTCCACCTGCTTATACCAGCCGCATTCAATCAAAAGCGGCACGTCCAGCACGGCGGCAGGCACGTCATTCTCTTTGCACTGCGCCAAAAATTCCTTGGCCCTGGCCCACACAATTTTGTGGATGATGGCCTCTACGCCCTGCAGTGCCTCCTTATCATGAAAAATGCGCTCCGCCACCCTGGCGCGGTCCAGCTCGCCGGCAGCGCTGATATATTCCGCGCCCAAAAGCGCGCCCACCTGCGCCAGTCCCTCGCTGCCACAGGCCACCGCCAGCTTTGCCTCGGCATCCGCGTCAAAAATGGGCACGCCCAGCTTGCGCAGCTCTGCCGCAACCGTGCTCTTACCCGAGGCGATGCCTCCTGTCAGTCCAATTGTTATCATACTCTTTTTACTCCTATTTTTGGCAGTGCGCACAATAAACCGTGCCCCTGCCGCCTACCTTGGTCGTTTGCAGCACCTGGCCGCATTTTTTGCAGGGCTCGCCCCCACGGCCATAAACTAAAAGATGATTTTGGTTATCGCCCTGCTTGCCCTCGCCATCCCTGTAATCGCGAAAGGTGGTGCCACGGTTTTTTATCCCCTGTGCGATGACGGCGTTGGCCGCCTGCACCAGCCCTGCTACCTCATCAGCAGTCAGCGACAGCGCCCTGCGCGTGGGCAGTATCCCTGCCAGCGCCAGGCATTCATCTGCATAAATATTTCCCAGTCCCGCAATCACATGCTGGTCCAGGATAAAGCTTTTGACCGCCTTTTTGCTTTTTTGCGCCAGCGGCAAAAGATAGGCCGCGTTAAAGCCGTCGCTGAGCGGCTCGGGTCCCAGCGTTTCGTAGCCCTCGATATAGGCATCCTTGTCCGTAACCAGATACAGCGTGCCAAAGGTGCGGATATCTGTAAACCACAGCATCACGCCACCGGAAAGCGTAAACCTTATTTTGGCATACGCAGGCGCCGGTGCGGACGCAGGCAGGGCGATGAGCGCGCCTGTCATGCGCAGGTGCACAATTAATTGCTGGTCGGGCGCGGTCTGCAGCACCAGGTATTTGCCGCGTCTGCCCACGTGGCTGATGGTTTTGCCCACAAGCCCTGCGACAAAGGCCTGCGGCGTGGGGTGCTTTATGAGGCGGTCAAGATATATATCCACCGCCAGGATTTTTTTACCTTCTATATGTGGGGCAAGCGTTTTGCGCACCTGCTCCACCTCCGGCATTTCCGGCATGCTTATTCCCTCTTTCGTAAAATCTTAATCTACACAATTATATATCGCGCCGTGAAGACCTTTTTCTTAACGCAAATTTCGTGAGGAACCAAAACGAATTGCCGCAAAACTCGCGCGAAGCAAACAAATTCTACTTAATAAGGTTCAAGTCGCGCTCAAACAGTTGCGACAATTCTGTGATTCCAATCACTCATTTGCTAAAAAAGCTATTTCACTCTGCGATATAATAATTGCATTAGCTGCTACTTCGTTTCTGCCCAGTTCCTGCCAAAGTTGACCTCAGCAAGAAGCGGAATCTCCAGGCTGGCCGCGCTCTCCATAGCAGTGCGCACCAAAGCGGCCACCTGCTCCTTTTCGCCCTCTGTAACCTCCAGCACCAGCTCATCATGCACCTGCAGCAGGATGCGGCTTACAAGGCCTGCCTCCTGCAGCCTTTGCTGCACCGCGATCATCGCCTGCTTCATAATATCGGCGGCAGTGCCCTGGATAGGCGTGTTTATCGCCGTGCGCTCGGCAAAGCTGCGCAGATTAAAGTTGCTGTGACGGATATCAGGCAGGTAGCGTCTGCGTCCCATCAACGTGGTGACATAGCCCTGCTCACGTGCCTTCGCCACAATATCCTCCATATATTTTTTTACACCCGTATAGCGGGCAAAATAGCTTTCTATATAGCCTGCGGCCTCCTTGCGGCCCACGTCCAGCTGCTTGGCCAGGCCGAAATCGCTGATGCCGTAGACAATGCCGAAGTTGACAGCCTTGGCACGGCTGCGCATTTCGTGGGTAACAGCGTCCAGCGGCACGCCAAACACCTCGCTGGCAGTGCGCGCATGCACATCCTGCCCCTGGCGGAAGGCCTCCAAAAGCAGCTCGTCACGTGCGATGCAGGCCAAAATGCGCAGCTCCACCTGCGAATAGTCGCAGCTCATCAGCCAGTCAAAGCCTGCGCCCGGCACAAAGATGCGGCGAATCTGCCTGCCCTCCTCCGTACGCGTGGGGATGTTCTGCAAATTGGGGTCCGTGCTCGAAAGCCTGCCTGTCACCGTCACCGTCTGCTGAAAATGCGTGTGAATGCGTCCCGTCTGCGCATTGACCAGGGGACGCAGGCCGTCCAGGTAGGTGCTTTGCAGCTTGGCCAGCTTGCGGTGCTCCAAAATCGTCGCCACCAGCGGATGCTTGCCCTCCAGCGCCTCCAGCACCTTGGCGTCGGTGGAATAGCCTGTCTTGGTTTTTTTGATCACTGGCAGCTGCAAATGCTCAAACAGCACCACTCCCAGCTGCTTGGGTGACTTCAAATTGAACTCTTCGCCTGCCTGCTCCTGCGCCAAAAGCTCCAGGCGCGCGATGCGGTGGGTCATATCCTCGCTCAGCTGCGCCAAAAGCTCTGTGTCAGGCGTAATCCCTGCACATTCCATTTTTGCCAGCACCGGTGCCAGCGGCAGCTCCAGCTCCTCGTACAGCGCCAGCTGCTGCATATCCTGCAGCCGGCGGCGCAAAACGTCCGCCAACAGCGCGATGTTTTCGCAGGCGTTGGCCCTCACGGCCGGCAGGCAGCGCTTTGCCAGGTCATGCAGCGCATACGACGAATGTCCGGGGTCAGCCACATAGCCTGCCAGGGCCACGTCATCAACAATTCCCTGCACCCTTACGCCGCGGCACAGGCAGCACTTGTAAATTTCCTTACTATCAACCGTCAGCTTCTGGCAGCGGCCATCAGCCAACCAGGCGTCAAACTGCTCCCAGAAGCCGCCAGCGCCTCCTAAGACATACACCTTGTCATTCACTAACAGCTCTGCCTGCGTAAACTGCAGCTTGGGCAGCACGCCGCCCACCTCTACGGCTACGGCCACTGGGGACGCCGCCGCCCTCAGCGCAGCAAAAAGCTCTGCTGCCTGCGCAGGGTCTTCTACATGGATAACTGGCAGCACCTGCTCCGCCTGCTCCTCACCAAAAAGGTCAAAGGTCACAGGAGCGCCGCCCAAAAGCGCGGCAAAGCGGTCATACATATTGCGGAATTCCAAATCCTGCAGCAGAGTGCGCGCCTCCTCCTTGAGCGGCGTCAGCTCATAGGCCTGCATAGTGGTATCAACCGGTGCGTCCGTACAAATCGTCGCCAGCTGCTTAGAAAGCAGGGCCGATTCCCTGTTAGCCTCCAGCTTGGCCTTGAGCGCCTTGCCTGCGATGCCTTCTATATTTTGCAGCACCGTTTCCACGTTGCCATATTCCTTAATCAGCTTCAGCGCGGTCTTGGGGCCTACGCCGGGAACGCCGGGTATATTATCCGATGTATCGCCCATCAGACCCTTCAGCTCAATCAGCTGCGCCGGCACCAGTCCCTCGTAGCTGGCAGCAAATTCTGCCTCATCAAACACCTGGATGTCAGTAATACCGCGCTTGGTATAAAAAACCTTGGTGCGCTTGTCCACCAGCTGCAGCTCGTCGCGGTCGCCGGTGACGATAATCACCTCCACGTCCTGCGGCGCGTGCACGGCAAAGGTGCCGATAATATCATCGGCCTCATAGTCATCCAGCTCCAGCGTGCTGATGCCCAGCGCCCCCAAAACCCGCATTGCCAGCGGAAACTGCTCGCTCAGCTCGCTCGGCGTGGGCTTACGCTGCGCCTTATATTCCGCGTACAGCCTGCTGCGGAAGGTTTTGCGCGATTTATCAAACGCCACCGCCATATACCTGGGCTTCACCTCGTCCAACAGCTTGAGCAGCATGTTACACAGGCCGTAAACTGCTCCCGTATGGATTCCCTGCTTTGTCATAAGCGGGGGCAGGGCAAAAAACGCCCTGTGAATAAGACTGCTGCCATCTATTACTAAAAATTTATCTGCCATAATTACTCCTTCTTTATGCAACCTATAAGCACATACATTAATACAGTTATTATAACATAGCAGGCAATATAATTATATGGCTATTATGTGAGTATTGCCTACCAAAGCGCCAAAGCTGCACAAAAACAAAAAAGCCCTCGGATTTCTCCGAGAGCCGATTGCCATAGTTGGCGGAGCTTGATATTTTGTCAGTTCCTTCTAAACTGACTCCTTCACTTTAAGTTGTCAGACACCTTATTCATAGCAATCTTTCAAGCAGCTTATACACATCAGTAAACGGATTCACAGCTACTCCAAACGGTAACATACAATCAGCTTGCAAATGGTTTGGATTTTCAACTTTTACTTCACTGCTGCCTTCAAAATACCATGCACCATAAGTGCGGAGTTGTACAGATCCTCTTCCTTCAGGTATTCGTCAACCGTGTGCACGTTGGCCATGCCAGTACCCAAAATTACGCTTGGCAGACCATAGGCGTTAAAGAAGTTGGCATCACTGCCACCGCCGGTCAGCGAAACGTTAGGCTCAAAGCCATACATAGCGCAGGCAGCCTTAGCCAGACGCACAACCTCACTGTCGTCGGCTACAAGGAAGGAGCTGTACTTATCCTCAACCACAGCTTCAGCCCTGGCACCATACTTTTCTGCGCTTTGCACAATGGTATCCACAATCTCGCTGCAGATGACTTCCAGCTTGTCCTTATCACGGCTGCGGGCGTCGCCCTCAATCGTCACCAAATCCGGCACGATATTAGTTGCCTTGCCGCCGCCAATGATGCCAATATTGCAGGTGGTCTCCTCATCAATGCGGCCATAACGCTTAACATCCGCCAAGGCCTTAGCTGCGATCATGATGGAATTAATGCCCTTTTCCGGCTCCAAGCCGCCGTGGGCAGTTTTGCCGATGATGCTGATTTTATACTTCTTCTGTCCGGGGGCACCTACCACGATTTCGCCTGGCGCACCCTCACCATCAAGGGCATAGCCAACATCTGCACGCAGCTTGGAGCGGTCCATGCAGCGCGAACCGTTAACGCCACCCTCCTCGCAAATGGTGAAAAGCACCTGGATGTCACCGTGAGGCGTGCCATCCTCCAAAATCAGGCGCAACCCTTCCAGGATTCCCTCCACGCCGGACTTATCATCACCACCCAAAATAGTGGTGCCATCACTATACAAAACGCCGTCCTTTTGTACTACGGTAGTGCCGCCACACGGCTCTACACCATCCATATGCGCCGAAAGCAGCACGCGCGTTGCAGAGCGCACGCCCTCGCTTGCAGGCAGAAAGGCCCACAGATTGCCGCAGTTACCGCCTAGCTTAGCACCTGCGTCATCCTCCTCCACGCTAAAACCCATAGCCTCCAGCTTGCCCTTGAGCAGCTCAAACACCGGACGCTCGGCCAAGCCGTGGCAGGGAACTGCCACTATTTCCTTAAATTCAGCGAGCATACGCTCCTTGTTCACTTGAGTCATAAACATCGTCCTTTCTCTATATATCAGATTATTCCAGTATGCTCCAGTAAAATTTTCGTACCGATACAAATAAGCACCGTGCCGCCAATGATATCCGCACGCTTACCTACGACAGTACCCAGCTTGAAGCCGGCGATACCGCCAAAGGTGGCTATAGCGAAGGTCACAACACCGATAAGCGTTGACGAAAACCAGATATTGGTATTCAAAAACGCCAGGCTTATGCCTACAGCCAGGGCATCTATGCTGGTGGCAACTGCCAGCACAGCCATTTCCTTAAGCGTATAATCCTTTTTTACATCACAGTCTTCACCGGATTCACGAATCATGTTCACGCCCAAATATACCAGCAGGATGAACGCGATCCAATGGTCATATTCTGTAATGTAGTCACGAAAGGACACAGCGCCAAAATAGCCTATCACAGGCATAATAAACTGAAAGGCGCCAAACCAGCCGCCAAAGCGCAGGGCACCCCGCAGCCTGCTTTCAGGGCTGAGCACCATGCTGCCGCAGATAGACACAGCAAAGGCATCCATCGCCAGACCGACAGCCAGAAGCAAAAGTTCTGCTAAACTCATATTTCATTTCCTCACTTTTAAATTAATGCTTTTCTTCTTTATGCAGCAGCTGCAACAGCCGTTTATGGTCCTTACTCAGCTTAAGCACGCGGAATATACTGGTCATG
The DNA here is from genome assembly GCA_963657675.1 of Ruminococcus intestinalis. Taxonomy (GTDB): domain Bacteria; phylum Bacillota; class Negativicutes; order Acidaminococcales; family Acidaminococcaceae; genus Phascolarctobacterium_A. Next base: position 5,010 of record CAVKMV010000055.1, on the reverse strand, counting down.
AACATCATGCCCAAGGCAATAGCACTGGCATCCAGGCCGGCAGTAAGCAGGATGTTCACTCCCTGGTCGTAATGGTTTTCGATGAGCTGGGCCATACCGTTGTACATACCCAGTCCGGGAACAATGGGGATGATGCCGGGGATGACAAAAACAGTCACCGGCTGCTTAAACAAGCGCGCCGCCAGCTCGCTCAAAAGCGACAGGCTGATGGTGGCAAAAAGATTGGCATAAAACGAACTGTATTCCAAATCCTTGCGCACATATACAAAAACCACCCAGCCCACAGCGCCAATCACACCGCTGACGGCAAGGCTTTTGCGCGGGGCCTGGAAGAGCACGGCGAAGGCCACAGTAGCCAAAAAGGCAAAGCCAAAGGCTTCAAAATAATTTATGGCCACAATTCCCACCCCCAATGATACCAGATGAGCAGACTAAAGGCCAGACCGATAGCGATGGAGGTAGCAAAAAGCATAGCCTCGGCAATACGTGAATTGCCTGAAATCAAATCACCGGCCATGTAATCACGCAGGCCGTTGGTAAACGCCACCCCAGGCAAGAAGGGCATGAGCGCGCCTACGATGATATTAGTACGTGTGCACTGTACGCTCACGGCGCAGCAGATGATAGCCAGAGCGCCAATGGCGGCACCTGCCAGGGCGTTTTCCCAAAAGGCACTGGGCCTGTAGCCGCCAAGCTGCTTTAACAGCACCATCGACAGACCGCCGGTGACGAAGGCTGCCACAAAATCGTGACTGTTGCCACCAAGCATGGCCGCAAAGGCCGCCGAGCTTACGGCAGAGCCCAGGCATATGCTCCATTTCCCATATGGCGGAGCCTTATGCAGCAGGTTCTCAAAATATTCTAAGGTGTTTTGATAGCTAAGCGGCCAGCTTGTCAGGTTGTACGAAAAATCGTTAACCTCGCTGATGATGCTCAGATTGGTGCCACGGTAGCGGATGCGGCAGATAATAGTAGAACCATCACTTGTCTCATCACCCAAAATAATGACCGTCGGTGTAACAAAGACATTGATATCATGATAGCCATGCACGTGACAAAAACGCGAAATCGTATCCTCCACACGCGATGTTTCGGCACCGTTTTTGAGCATCGCCTTACCCACGGCAAGCGCCAGATGCATGGTCTGCTCCCGGTTGAGCATGCCTTCTTCAAGCCTCATGGTTCTGCCCCCCCGCTAAAAAGCCGTGCCACAGCCTCACGGAAGCGGTTCGCACCACCCATAGACGGATGCGGCACAGCCATGCAGTCTACACCATAGCGTGCCAGCGTTCCCGCTGCCTTTTGGCCAATAGCGACAATGCTCATTCCCGGCCGCAGCTCAAGCAGCATCCGCGCGTACTCTATCCCTGCATCCAGCTCCTGCGTAGAAGGCGTGCGGTTAGTCAAAAGCTTACCCTCTTTATGCGGATGGAAGGGAAAGATATTCCACAAAATTACGTCAAAGGCCGCCAGTCCATGCTGCCCCAAAGCATTCCAGACAACGGTATCGGTTGGCTCGTTAAAGCCCTTGGACTTTTGCGTATTATTCAGCAATGCGCTTTTCGCATCGCTCGTGCGCTGGTAGTTCCATTCGCCCAGCACGCTCTTTTGCTGCACATCTGGATGCTGCCCCAAAAGAATACGTTCGGACGTAATCGCGATACCTGAAAAATGTCCGCCCTGGTATCCCAGCGCCTCGGCAATAAAAAGGTAGTGCGCATTCTGCCGCAGCTCCAGGTAGCGACGCAGATTGGCGCTACGTATAGCAGGTGCCGCAGCGCCAATATCACAGCTTGCATCAAATTCGCTCCAGGGGTTAAACACCAGCGGAGCATGATATGCTTGCAGCTTATCAATAAAAGTATTAATCTCCATAATTTCCTCCACGCTATATTATAACGCATGAAGGCAAATGCAAGCAATAAGCAAAAATACTACACCCCCGGTGGCTGCGTACAGTCAGAAGGGATGTAGTATATCAAAACATGCTTATTTTATTTCGATAACGCCAATACCGTTTTCATTGGTAATGGTAGTGCCATAGGGAACTGAAAGCTCAGCGATTTCGCTAATAACGCGGTCAGCTGTTTCCCTGTCTGCCAGACCGGGACGGCCGCGCATAGCACGCCCTGCCTTAAAGTTAAGCTCCAGCGGCGTCAGCTCGATGCGGCTGATTTTACCGTCGCTGATAGTAAAGGAGGCAATGGCCGATTCATAGCATTGTCTGTCCACGGCCAAACCACGGGTATCGTTGGCACTGCGGGCATCCAGGCCATCAGCTACGGTGTTTTCCTGACCTAAATCATACAGGTCATAAAACTCAGTCGGCTGACGCTCTACACAATCGTTTTGGAAGATAAAATCGCCCAAGCTGTAGAAAATCGGATGTCCTTCATAGATTTCCACACCGCGCCAAATGTGCGGACCATGGCCGACGTAGGCATCAGCACCACTGTCAATGCACAGCTTAGCAAAGTCACGGCAAAAATCTGCCGGCAAATGCTTATCCATGCCCTTGCGCTCGTGGCTGTGATGGCTGACAAGCACGATATCTGCCTGACGCTTGGCCTCCTTGATGGCGCGCACGATGCGGTCAGCGTCCTTTTGGTTCATCCTAGTGACAGTTCCAGGCTCCGCATCAGGCTCAAAGCGGATGTTGCCGATAAAGTAACCTCCAACCACAGGCTTAGTAAAGCCTTCCTTTTCGTTGAGACGACGGTTGGCATTAACCTCAGTTTGCTCCACTATTTCCTTCAGCTTTTCAAAGTCCTCAGGCTTAACCTTATGCACTGCCTGATAACGCAATACGTTGGCGCCGGGACGTCCCAAAACATCGCGGCGTGGATTGCTGGCCATGCCCCATTCATTCATAGTGGAGGTTACGCCGATAATCGCTACACGAGCCTTAGGCGTATCCAGATATTTAGGCTGTGCAGCCTCCTCCAGGTTACGGCCGACGCCAGCATGCAGGCAGCCACCATCATCAAGGTGCTTCATGGTGGTCAAAATACCGCCCAGGTTCCAGTCAATGGTGTGATTATTGGCCCAGGTAAACATGTTAAAGCTCAAATCCTTGAGATCCTGTAAAACAGCAGGACGGGCAACAGCCCAGGTGCCGCCGCTTACCGGGGCAGGATACACCTCAAAGTCATGCAGCAGGATTTCAAAATTAGTAAAGCGCACATCGTGCTTGCCCAAAAACTGCTGCAAGGCCGCAAATTTTTCATCACGCGGCAAACGTTGTGTAATAAAGGAATCGCCTGTTAAAGCTATAGTTACTTCTTTTTTCATAGTTATCACGCTGCCATTACCAAAATAGTCATACCAACGATCATTGCCAATACCATCGGCAGAGCGTTGCGCTTCGCAATTTCCATCGGGTTAACACCGGCAATACCAGCAACGATGATGGTTGCACCGGCGATAGGAGACATCGTACGGCCCAAAGTACCACCCAGGGTTGCCATGCTGCCCATTTGTACAGGAGTCATGCCAAAGTCAGCAGCATGCGGAGTAATTGCCTCGTTGAAGGCAAAGGTTGCGGCATCGCCGCTGCCAACGATGAGCCCCAGCAGGAAGGGGCCGACAGAAGCAGCAATCTTGACGATTGCGGGATTATTGAGCATAGCGTTGGTGAAGGCCTTAACCAGACCCATAGCGTTCATGCCAGCTACGAATACGCCGGCAGAAATAATGATACCGATGATATCAGCATAAGCCTTACCCATGCCCTCGAAGAAGGATTTGGTCAGCTCAGCCGGATTGGTTCTGGTAACAGCCAGGGAAAGAATGCAGCCGATAATCATAGCCTGAGCTACGCCCATCTTGAAGATCGGAACAATCTTAGTCGCACCCAAAAGCAGGATAGCGATAGGAATAACAGGCATCAGTGCATACAGGTAATTTACCTTGAAGTTTTCCTCCAGCTCCAAGCCCTTAGCCTCGTGACCGCTGTTTTCCTTGAAGTAATAGGCAATAGCGGTGATGGTGATGGCCGCAATTACCAACGAAGCCAGGTTTGCCTTATAGTGGAAGGCGATAACGTCCATAACGCTAACACCGGCAATCTTGGCAACAAACGGGTTATGTGCCAAACCGGGGTTAAGCATGCTGCCATAGGTGCCGCACTTTACAGCAGCAGCAGCCATTGCAGGATGAATGCCTGCACCCATCATGATGGGGATAAAGATAGCACCAGCGGCAGCAGCAGTACCTGCAGCGCTCGGCAGTGCCATATTAACGGCAAAGGTGGCCAGCACTACGCCAGGGATAATCAAAAAATGTACCTTGGTGAGACCCTTGGCTAAAAAGTTGATCAAATGCTTGTCACAACCGGTAAAACGCATTACCAAAGCGAAGCCCATGCTGGAGCAGGCAGAGGAAATCATGCTGCTGCCCATGCCCTTGGCAAAGGAATTGAGCGCTGCCATGGGATTACCTGCGCAGGCACACATAACAATACCGGCGGCAACCAGCACCATCCTCGCTTCATAACGCTTAATCAGCAGAAACAGCGTTATCAAAACTAAAATACAACCTAAAATTAACATCTCTTGTTCCCTCCATAATAATAAAAAATATTTCTGTAACATTATAATGCATTACGCTCTGAAAGTGAAGACAAAGAGCGATTGTATACAAAATACTTTAGACTAAATCCATGAACGTAGTCCCCATACGGCTTATAGGCTTTGTGATTTGTTTTTTGATACTGTTTTGATACTGTTTTTCAATTTATCCAACATTTCAGCTATATTATTGGCCTGCTCCTTGTATAAGTGCCCGTATATATTTAACGTTGTCTGTATATCCTCGTCTCCTAGTCTTTCGGATATGAAGATATCTATAGATTGCTCAGGAACCGGCGGAAAGAGGTTGTCAATTTTTTACCAAATCCACCTGAGACCACAAATTTTGTTAAAGCAAAGCCACAACTTTTTGGGGAAACCCTAAAAATTAAAAAAGCTCCGAAACCCAGTTCCGGAGCGGCTTTTCATGGAGCTACTGACG
>CAVKMV010000054.1:0-13340 GCA_963657675.1 Ruminococcus intestinalis | reverse complement strand
GCACAATAAGGATGAACGCTATGCACAGCTGGAGGATGAGCTGCTGGAGCTGGTAAATAAAACAGGTGTCGGTCCTTCGGGGCTTGGCGGTAGCACTACCGCGCTTGCTGTTAATATTGAATTTACCCATACGCATATCGGCGGCATGCCCTGCGCAGTTAATTTGAACTGTCACCAGGCAAGACGTGCAGAAGCAACCATTTGAGTGTGAGGATAACAGGAGGGACGAAAAATGGCAGAAGAAGCTGTAATTAAATATATCAATGCTCCGCTGACTGCGGAAACAATTAAGGATTTGCACGCCGGTGACGTGGTGCGCATCAGCGGCACTATTTATACTGCCCGCGATGCTGCCCACAAGCGTTTGTACGAAGCATTGGGTCGTGGTGAGAAGCTGCCCCTGGATTTGACCAATAATGTTATTTACTACGTTGGTCCTACTCCTGCCAAACCTGGCGAAATTGTCGGCAGTGCCGGCCCCACCACCAGCGGCCGTATGGATAAATATACGCCGACGATGATTGAGCAGGGGATGCGCGGCATGATTGGCAAGGGGCTGCGCAGCCAGGAGGTTATTGATGCCTGCGTTAAGTATGGTGCGGTTTACTTTGTCGCTATCGGCGGTGCCGCTGCCGTCATCGCCCAGTCCATCAAGAGCGAGACCATGATTGCTTATGAGGACCTGGGACCTGAGGCAATCCGCAAATACGAAGTGAAGGATTTCCCTGCTATTGTGTGCATTGATAGCGAGGGCAATGATTTTTACAAGGTTGGCATTGCTAAATACAGCAAAGAGTAATATAAAGTTCTATAAAAAAGCCGTTGATACAGCTATAACAATATCAACGGCTTTTTTGTTTATGGAGTTGTAAGTTTAGGCTGCTAAGGATTAAGCAGTGCGGCCGGGATATGCCTTGAGTGCTTCGCCCAAAATGTAGATGGCACGCTCCAGATCCTCGCTCTTTAATACATAAGCAAGGCGCGCTTCGTTGACGCCGGTGCCAGGAGTGCTGTAGAAGCCATTGCCCGGTGCGAACATAACGGTTTCGCCGTCAATAGCGAAGTTTTCGAGTGTCCAGATGGCAAATTTTTCGGCATCGTCTACAGGCATATTTACCATGATGTAAAATGCACCCTTGGGGTCAGAGGCCTTGACGCCGGGCAGCTTTTTCAAGGCAGCAACAATGGTGTCGCGGCGTTTTTTGTATTCCTTGTTAACCTCCTCCAGATAGCTTACAGGAGTGGTGTACAGGGCAGCAGCGCCAACCTGCTCCAGAATAGGGCTGCACAGACGTGCCTGGCTGCACTTGATAATCTGCTTGCTGAATTCCTTGTTCTTGCTGATGATGCAGCCGATACGGGCACCGCAGGCGCTGTAGCGTTTGGAAACGGAATCGATGATGATGAGGTTGTCGTCCAGCTCGGGCATGCTGCCGAAGCTGCGATAGGCACCGTCATAAACAAATTCACGGTAAACCTCGTCGGCAATCAGGGCCAGGTCGTGCTTGCGTACGATACGCGAAATCATCTCCTGCTCGGCCTCGGTATAAACAACGCCTGTGGGGTTGCCGGGGTTGGTGAGCAAAATTGCTTTAGTATTGGGAGTGATGTGCTTTTCAATTTCTTCTTCACTGGGCAGGTGGTAGCCGTTGTCTACGCTGGTGGGTACAGCATTGATTTTAGCACCGTACTGCTTGCAGAAGGTGGTGTAGTTGGCGTAGAAGGGTTCAAAAACCATAACCTCGTCGCCAGGATCGCACAGGCCCATAACGGCAAAGGTCAGAGCCTCGCTACCGCCGTTGGTAACGAAAATATCTTCAATGGCATAATCCATGCCCTTTTCTGCATAATATTTTTGAATAGCCTTGAGCAGGAACATTTCACCCTTGGAATTGCTGTAGGCAATAACGGGAGATTTATATTCGCGGATGCTGTCCATGAACTGCTCCGGGGTTTTGATGTCCGGCTGGCCGATGTTCAGGTGGTATACCTTTTTGCCTGCAGCCTTGGCTGCGTCAGCATAGGGGGACAGCTTTCTGATAGGGGAAGAGGTTAAGCTTTGGATACGTTGTGAAAGTTTCATTAAATAAAACTCCTTACTTTAATAAATTGGGCAGATGTCACTGCTCTTTTTATTATAACATGGATATAGGGATAATAGTGTATACACATGCTGTTATACTGTATACATTTTGCTCTGTCAAAGACGTACCTGATAAGCTCCACTCACCGCTTGCCTGTAAACAGCAGCCGCAGCGCACCGCAGCGTGCGAACAGACGCGTCAGCAGCATGCTTGCAGCCAGCGAGCCTGTCACCAGCAGCACGTAGGAGAAGGCCACACGCTTGACGGTCATCACGATGCCGAAGTGGTTGTAGGCGCTTGTCAGCCAGTCCAAAAGCAAGGGATGGATAAAATAAATCAGCATGGAATAGGACGAAAGCATAGCAATAGCCTTATAGACGACGCTGTCCTTTTTATCATCCAGGTAGCCGAGCGCCAGACAGAAGAAGGCCAGTGAGCCGATGGTGTACGCCAGTCCCTGGGGGCTGAGCTGGTGATAGGTGTTGGCCAGGTCCAGCAGGCTGTAGCCCCTGCTGTGCACGGCCTCGTAGCAGCTGTACACGTCCCACGCCACCGTCAGCGCATAAAAGCAGGTGACGCCTGCCGCGTGCCTTTTGAGAAAGGCCAGCAGCTGCTGCCAGTAAAGTCCTGCCAGGCTGCCGCTTATAAAAATAAGCAAATAATGCAAGGGCAGGTAATTGAGGCGATAATCAAAGAAATTTTTAGCAATAACGCTCCAGCCTGCTGTATTTAGGCCTGGATGGGTTGTCCACCAGTTAAAAGCAAGCTGGAATACACATAATAACACTAGCATAAACGGTACATTGTGGTGTATAATTATACGCAGAAGCCTGCGCCAGAGCGGATAGCTGCCGTAGAACCACAAAAGGATTACCATGAAGTACAAATGGTAGCAGCCCAGTCCGAAGAAAAGGACGAAGGCCAGGTGCAGCGGGTTCCAGCTGACGAAGCCAGGAGGCAGGATGAGCCAGAAGTACAGCAGGTAAAATAGTGACCAGCTGACGTAGGGCAGGCCTGCGCCGCGCAGACGCTTCTTGATAAACGTGACAAAATCAAATCGGCCGCCACCTGCAAGACCCTTGTCGGTCACTGCCAGGCCATAGCCGGAGATAAAGAAGAAGGAGGGGACGCTGTAGCGGCTTAAAATCTCCAGTAATAAGTAAAGAGTAAAGCTGTCAGGCGCCAGCGCCAGGCTGCCGATATGGATGCCGATGACGCCGAGCATGCACAGACCGCGCATGTTGTCTATAATAGTGTTTCGCATATTAATTCCTCGCAAATTTTTCTTTTCATTATACTACATTGCAGGCGATATTGCCACAGCCGTCCTGCCTGCAAATTTTCCTCCTAAATATTTGACGTAAAGGCCACATGGGTGTAAAATATATACAATCATTTTGCACCTTTAATTTGGTCCCGTGAGACTGCAAGGTAAAAATTTTGTTGACCGTCAAGGCCTTCTTGCACCACTAGGGACGCAGGAAGGCTTTTATTTATTTTATTGTAAGCATATAACACAGGAGGTAAAGCTAATGGCTAAATCAAATGTATCTCTCGGTGGCAGAGATATACTGGAACTGGAAAGCCTCAGCGTCGAGGAAATCGAGCTGGTTTTGAAAACCGCTGAGGAAATGAAGAAGATTATGAAGAGGGATATCAAAAAGGTGCCCTCGCTGCGTGGCAAGTCTATCATCAACCTGTTCTACGAGCCCAGCACCCGCACCCGCACATCCTTTGAGCTGGCAGGCAAGTATCTGGGTGCCGATGTGGTAAACATCACCACGTCCTCTTCCAGCGTAGTCAAAGGCGAATGCCTGCGTGATACTATTTTGACGGTGCAGTCCATGGCCTGCGATGCCATCGTTATGCGCCATCCTATCGAGGGTGCTGCTGCCTATGCTGCCAAGGTTGCCGACCCTGTAATCATCAACGCCGGTGACGGTGCCCATGCGCATCCGTCCCAGGGCCTTTTGGATATGTTCACCATCCGTGAGCAGGGCAAGGATTTGAAGGGTCTCAAGATGGCGATTATCGGCGATATTTTGTACAGCCGTGTTGCCCGCACCAACATCGCTGCCTGGACCAAGATGGGCGCCGAGGTGCATGTGGCAGGTCCGATGACGCTGCTGCCGCATGATGTGGAAGCCCTGGGCGTAACCGTACACAAGCGTGTGGAGGAGGCAATTGAGGATGCCGACGTTATCGACATCCTGCGCATCCAGCTGGAGCGCCAGAAGAAGGGTCTGTTCCCCTCCCCGCGTGAATACGCGCGCATCTTCGGCATTAACGAAAACCGCCTGAAGCTGGCCAAGCCGGACGTAACCGTGCTGCATCCGGGCCCGATGAACCGTGGCCTGGAAATCTCCTGGGAGGTTGGCTACTGTGACAACGCCGCAATCCGTACCGAGGTACAAAACGGCGTGGCAGTACGTATGGCACTCTTATTCTTGACTTTGACAGGAGGTAAACACATTGAAAACGTTGATTAAAAACGGCAGGGTCGTAGATCCCAGCCAAAACTTAGATGCTGTTATGGATATCCTCGTAGAGGATGGCAAAATTAAGGCCCTGGCTGCTAACATCAGCGAGGCTGCAGACGAGGTTTATGACGCGACGGGCCTTGTGGTTACCCCCGGCCTGATCGACGTGCACACCCATATGCGTGAGCCCGGCCTGGAGGCCAAGGAAGACATTATCAGCGGCACCAAGGCTGCTGCAGCAGGCGGTGTGACCACCGTGGCCTGCATGCCCAACACCAAGCCTGTTATCGATACCTCCATCGTCGTGAGCGGCATCAGGGAGCGCGCCCGCGAGGAAAGCTATGCCAACGTCGAGGTTATCGGTGCCATCAGCAAGGGCGAAAATGGCGAGGAGCTGGCAGAAATGGGCGATATGGCCGAAAAGGGCGCTATGGGCTTTTCGGATGACGGCCACTATGTCAAGAGCTCGCGTCTGATGATGCTGGCAGCAAAATATATCACTGCCTTTGACAAGCCGCTCATCCTGCACGCTATTGACCCCGAGCTGGATGCCGAGGGCTATATGCATGAGGGCGCTGTGTCCGCACGCATCGGCGTTCCCGGCGTGCCTGCGATTTCTGAGGATATCGCTGTTGCCCGTGACTGCATTATCGCCGAATATACCGGCGCGCACATCCACATCTGCCACGTTGCCTCCAAGGGCGCCATCGACATCGTGCGCCAGGCTAAGAAAAAGGGCGTAAACGTTACTGCCGAGGTAACCGTGCACCACCTGACACTGACCGACGAGGCCTGCGCCACCTACAACGCCGCTACCCGCGTAAGCCCGCCGCTGCGCAGCATGGACCACGTGCAGGCAATGCGCGAGGCTGTGCTTGACGGCACTGTGGATGCCATTGTCACCGACCATTCCCCGCACGCACCCGAAGAAAAGGATGTGGAGTTCCGCTATGCGCCTAACGGCTTCTGCGGTCTGGAAACATCCCTGGCAGTGGTGCTGACCGATTTATATCACACGAACGTATTTGATTTAAAAACTATCATCAGCAAAATGAGCTGCGAGCCTGCCAAGCTGTTTAAGCTGGCCGGCGGCACCCTGAAGGAGGGCAGCGTTGCTGATATCACGATTATGGACCTGGATAAACAGTGGACTGTTGACAGCTCCAAATTCTATACCCGCGGCAAGTTCACCCCCTATGAAGGCAAGGCCTGCAAGGGAAAGGCTGTTGCCACTATGCTGCACGGTAATTTTGTAATGAGAGATGGTGTAGTATGCACAAAGCATTAAGAAAAGGTAAATTAGTATTAAAGGACGGCAGTGTCTACGAGGGCACGCTGTATGGTAAGCGCAACGCTGTGGGCGAGGTTGTTTTCACCACCGGCATGAGCGGCTACCAGGAAACCCTCACTGACCCCTCCTTCTGCGGCCAGATTGTTGTTATGACCTACCCGCTGGTGGGCAACTATGGCTGCAACCCCATGTTTGAGCAGGGACCGCGCTGCTTCTTCCAGGGCTACGTCATTGGCGAGCTGTGCGACTGTCCCAGCAACTGGCGCAACGAAAAGAGCCTGGAAAGCTTTTTGGATGAGCAGGATATCCCCACGCTTGTCGGCGTAGATACCCGTGCTATCACACGCAAGCTGCGTCAGTACGGCGTACTGCAGGGCGTCATCGTGCCTGCCGAAATGCCTGAGGACGAGGTGGCGGCACTACTAGCAACCCCGGACGTGCACGAGCAGGTGCAGCAGGTTTCTACCCCCGAAATTTACACGATGGGCGAGGGCAGGCTGCATGTAGCCGTTATGGATTACGGCATTAAGCGCAACATTTTGAACTACCTGGTAAGCTTTGGCTGCCATCTGACCGTGTTCCCTGCCAGCACCAGCGCTGAGGAGGTGCTGCGCTACAACCCCGACGGCATCTTTTTGTCCAACGGCCCCGGCGACCCCAAGGACCTGCCCGAGGTTATTGAAAACGTGAAGAAGCTGCTCGGCAAAAAGCCTATTTTCGGCATCTGCCTGGGTCACCAGCTGATGGCACTGGCTAACGGCGCCGATACCTATAAAATGAAGTTTGGCCACCGCGGCATCAACCAGCCTGTCAAGGACCTGCGCAGCGGCCGCATCTACATCAGCTCGCAAAACCACGGCTACGCTGTAGATGAAGCTTCTATTGCGGGCAAGGGCATAAATATTACCCACATTTCGATGAACGATGGCACGATTGAGGGCGTGGAATATACCAATCACCCCAGCTTCACCGTGCAATATCACCCTGAGGCCTGCCCCGGTCCCGGCGGTCACGAGTATTTGTTTAAGCATTTTATTGATATGATGGAGGGTCGTTAATCATGCCGAAGCTAAGTAATGTTAAAAAAGTCCTGGTTATCGGCTCCGGCCCGATTATCATCGGCCAGGCTGCGGAATTTGACTACGCAGGCACCCAGGCCTGCCGCGCACTGAAGGAGGAGGGCCTGGAGGTTGTGCTGGTCAACAGCAACCCTGCCACCATCATGACGGACGTGCACGTTGCCGACCGCGTTTATGTTGAGCCTATCAACGTAGAATTTTTAGAAAGCGTCATCAAGCACGAGCGTCCCGACTCCCTGCTGGCAACCTTGGGCGGCCAGGTTGGCCTGAATATGGCCATGGAGCTGGAGGAAAAGGGCATTTTGAGCGAATACCAGGTGCGCCTTTTAGGTACGCAGATCAGCGCCATCAAGCGTGGCGAGGACCGCGAGCTCTTTAAGGAGACGATGGAAAAAATCCATCAGCCTATCCCCGAAAGCACCATTGTAGAAACCGTTATGGCTGCCTGCGAATTCGGCAAGAAGATTGGCTATCCGCTGATTGTGCGTCCTGCCTACACCCTGGGCGGCACCGGCGGCGGCATTGCCGATAACGAGGACGAGCTGATCGACATCGTGCAAAAGGGCCTGGGCTACAGCCCTATCGGCCAATGTCTGATTGAACGCAGCATCGCCGGCTGGAAGGAAATTGAATACGAGGTAATCCGCGACGCTGCTGATAACTGCATCACCGTCTGCTCCATGGAAAACCTGGATCCCGTCGGCGTGCACACCGGTGACTCCATCGTTGTGGCACCGGCGCAGACCTTGAGCGACCGCGAGGTGCAGCTTTTGCGTCAGGCTTCTATCGACATCGTGCGCGAGCTGGGCGTAGTGGGCGGCTGCAACGTGCAGCTGGCACTGGACCCGTATTCTGAAAACTACTACGTTATCGAGGTTAACCCGCGCGTAAGCCGCAGCTCCGCACTGGCATCTAAGGCTACAGGCTACCCCATTGCCAAGGTTACCAGCAAGATCGCCGTAGGCTACAACCTGGACGAAATCGAAAACGCCGTTACCAAAAAGACTAAGGCCTGCTTTGAGCCTACACTGGACTACATCGTCCTGAAGTTCCCGCGCTGGCCCTTTGATAAATTTGTCACCGCCGACCGCACCCTGGGCACCCAGATGAAGGCAACAGGCGAGGTTATGGCTATTGAGCGCAGCATGGAGGCTTCGATGCTGAAGGCTGTGCGCTGTCTGGAAATCGGCCTCAACCATCTGGAAATGCCCGAGCTGAAGGCACTGAGTGACGAGCAAATCCACGACCGCATTAAGCTGATTGACGACGAGCGCTGCTTTGTCGTTGCTGAGGCACTGCGCCGTGGCATCACTATTGACGAAATCCACAGCATCACCAAGATTGATAAATGGTTCCTGTCCAAGATCCAAAACATCGTGAAGATGGAAATGGCACTGGAAACCCACGAGCTGACGCCTTCGCTTTTGCGTAGGGCCAAAAAGATGGGCTTTGCTGACGCCGTTATCGGCAAGCGTACCGGCAAAACTGAATTTGAAATCCGCGAGCTGCGCAAGGCTAATGGCATCGTTCCCACCTACAAGATGGTTGATACCTGTGCTGCCGAATTTGAGGCTGCCACTCCGTACTACTATTCCTGCTACGAAACCGAGGACGAGGTCGCAGTCAGCGACAAGAAGAAGGTTGTCGTATTGGGCAGCGGCCCTATCCGCATCGGCCAGGGCGTAGAATTTGACTACTGCTCCGTGCACTGCGTATGGGCGCTCAAGGAATTAGGCTACGAAACCATCATCATCAACAACAACCCCGAAACCGTTTCCACTGACTTTGATATTTCTGATAAGCTGTACTTTGAGCCGCTGACTGTGGAGGACGTGCTCAATGTTATTGATAAGGAGCAGCCTGAGGGCGTTATCGTGCAGTTTGGCGGCCAGACAGCTATTAACCTGGCAGGTCCGCTGTATCGTGCAGGCGTAACGATTTTGGGCAGCAGCGTCGACAGCATCGACCGCGCCGAGGACCGTGAGCGCTTTGACGAGCTTCTGACCAGCTGCGACATTCCGCGTCCGCAGGGTCACACCGTCTTTGATACCGAGGGTGCGCTTGCCGCCGCCCACGATGTCGGCTATCCGACGATGGTGCGCCCGTCCTACGTTTTGGGCGGCCGTGCTATGGAAATCGTCTACAACGACGAGGAGCTTAAGCACTATATGTCCAGCGCGGTAAAGGCTTCGCACGAGCATCCTGTGCTGGTTGACCATTACCTGCAGGGCACCGAGGTCGAGGTTGACGCTATCTGCGACGGCAAGGAGGTGCTCATCCCCGGCATTATGGAGCACGTTGAGCGTGCCGGCGTCCACAGCGGTGACTCTATCGCCGTTTATCCGCCGCGCAGCCTGAGCGAGGGTGTTATCCGCACCATCATCAGCTACACCAACAAGATGGCCCTGGGCCTGGAGGTTAAGGGCATGATTAACATCCAGTACATCGTACGTGATGAGCACGTATATGTAATCGAGGTTAACCCACGTTCCTCCAGAACCGTGCCCTTCTTGAGCAAGGTAACAGGCGTGTCCATGGTTGACGTCGCCACCAAGTGCGCTATGGGCGAAAGCCTGCGTGCGCAGGGCTTCAAGCCCGGCCTGCGCCTCTTCCCCGATTATTACGCAGTTAAGGCTCCGGTATTCAGCTTCAACAAGATGAGCAACGTTGATATTACCTTAGGACCTGAGATGAAATCTACAGGTGAGGTTATGGCCTGCGATTACCAATACAGCCGTGCGCTGTACAAGGCCTGCATCGCCTCCGGCATCAACGTGCCGCACGAGGGCTCCATTTTGATCACCGTTGCCGATATGGATAAGCCTGAGGCTGTAGAAATCGCCCGCGGCTTTGAGGATTTGGGCTACATTGTTTCCGCAACAGGCGGCACTGCCGAATATCTCAAGGAGCACGGCGTAAACGTGGAGGTTGCCACCAAGGTGAGCGAGGGTCATCCCAATATCCTTGATGACATCAAGTCCGGCCGCATCAGCATGGTTATCAACACCACCAACCACGGCCGCGATGCCGAGCGTGACGGCTTCAAGATCCGCCGTTCCACCGTTGAGCATGCTATTGCCTGCCTCACTTCCATGGATACAGCCCGCGAGCTGCAGCGCGTTATGAGCGCTATGCGCCGCCGCCGCGTTGTCAGCGTCATCGCCCTGCAGGATTTGACCTGGGAGGACTGATTATGCCTAAGACTATTGCAAAGGCCAAGGTGCTTGGCCAGCGTGCCTTAAATAGTTCGATAAATTTAATAGAGGTTTACGCACCTGAAATCGCCAAACAGGCTGTCCCCGGACAGTTTGTGAACGTGAAGGTGTGCCAAAACACCGCGCCGCTTTTGCGCCGTCCCTTTGGCGTGGCAGGCGTGGATGCCGCCAAGGGCAGCATTACGATGATTTACCGCGTCATTGGCGAGGCAACGCATATTTTGGCTGCTGCTGCCGCCGGTGACGAGCTGAGCATTGTGGGCCCCTTAGGTCACGGCTTTGACCTGAGTGCGAAAAAGCCGCTGCTGGTTGGCGGCGGCCTGGGCCTGGCACCGCTGCTCTTTTTGGCCAACGGCTTCGGCGCAGGCAGGGCTGCCATTTTGATGGGCGGCCGCACGCAAGGCGAGCTGTTTTGGACGGAGCTGTATAAGGAGCTTTGCCCTGACATCTACCTGACCACGGACGATGGCAGCGCAGGCACCAAGGGCACTGTTATGGCGCTGCTGCCGCAGCTTTTGGCAGAGGGCGGCTATGATTGCGTATATGTGTGCGGCCCTGTGCCGATGATGCGCGCCGTAGCTACTGCCTGCCTGGAAGCAGGCGTAAAATGCCAGGTGTCGCTCGAAAAATATATGGCCTGCGGCCTGGGCGCCTGCCTGTCGTGTGCCTGCGAGGGCATTGGCAGACGCATTAAGGTGTGCAAGGACGGCCCCGTATTTTGGGCCGAGGAGGTGGGCGAATGGTAAAGCAGCTTTATGATGGACGTCTGGCGGTTAATATTGCCGGACTTAAAATGGCTACACCCGTCACCACCGGCTCCGGCACCTTTGGCTTTGGTCTGGAATTTACCGACTTCCTGGATTTGGAAAGGGTGGGAGCCGTCACCGTCAAGGGTACGTCGCTGGAGCCTGCAGCAGGTAACAAGGGCCAGCGCGCGGTAGAAACACCGTCCGGTATGCTCAACTGCATCGGCCTCGAAAACCCGGGCAGCGAATATTTTCTGCAGCACACCCTGCCCGAGCTGCGCAGGTACGACGTGCCTGTGATCGTCAACATCTACGGCCATACGCCTGAGGAATATGGTGCTGTTGCCAAAAAGCTGGATGTTGACGGCGTGGACGCTGTAGAAATCAATATCTCCTGCCCCAACGTCAAGGAGGGCGGCATCGTCTTCGGCACTGTGCCCGAGGCTGCCGCCGCCGTGGTGCGCGAGGTAAAGGCCAACACCGGCAAAATGGTTATTGCCAAGCTGTCGCCCAACGTCACCGACATCGTGGTGATGGCCAAGGCCGTGGAGGCTGCAGGCGCTGACGCTATTTCGATGATTAACACGCTTTTGGGCACCAAGATAGATATTGAACGCCAACGCCCCGTGCTGGGCAACGTCACCGGCGGCCTTAGCGGCCCTGCGGTGCGCCCTGTGGCGGTGCGCCTGGTGTACCAGGTGGCGCAGGCTGTGCACATTCCCATCATCGGCATGGGCGGTATTATGTGCGCCGAGGACGCCATTGAGTTTATGCTGGCAGGTGCCAGCGCGGTGGCAGTAGGCACGGCCAACTTTGTGCAGCCTGATATTGCCGAAACCATTGCGCATGGTATGCTGGCCTATCTGGACAGACACAATGCGAAGAATATCAGCGAAATTGTGGGTCTTGCTCTCCCAAAGGGTAAGGCAAGTATGCCACTATATGACGCCGTATAACGGTACATTCTCTAGCGTCTATGGAACGTGTATATGACGCACTATATAATATTAGTTGTATAAAGGAGACAAATTATGCAACATGATGACCGCTTGATAGTCGCACTCGACTTCCCTACGCTGGCCGCAGCCAAGGACTGCGTGCTGGAGCTGGGTGAGGCTGTAAGCTATTACAAGGTAGGCATGGAGCTGTATTACGCAGTTGGCAGCGAAATCATCAGCTTTTTGAAGTCCGAGGGCAAGCACGTCTTTTTGGACCTCAAGCTGCAGGATATTCCCAACACTGTGGCCCATGCGCTCACCGTGCTCAGTGATTTGGGCGCGGATATGATGAACGTCCATGCTGTGGGCGGCAAAAAGATGATGGCCGAGGCCGTGGCCGCAGTGCACGCTGCTGCCGAAGCTGCAGGCCGCCCTGCTCCCAAGCTCATCGCCGTCACGATTTTGACCAGCATGGATGACGAGCAGTTTGCAGATTTAAATTACAAGAATACTATTGCTGAGCAGGTTATCAGCCTGGCGAAGCTGGCCAAGCAGGCAGGCATGGACGGCGTTGTCGCCTCTCCCCGGGAGGCAGCCGCTATCCGCGAGGCCTGCGGCCCGGACTTTTTGATTGTTACCCCGGGCGTGCGTCCTGCCGGCAGCGATCTGAACGACCAAAAGCGCGTAGCAACGCCTGCAGGTGCCCTGCAAAACGGCAGCAGCCACATCGTCGTAGGCCGCCCCATCACCAAGGCGGAGGCAAGACAGGCAGCAGCCCTGGCAATAGTTGACGAGATTAAAGGAGTGTAAGCAATGGCAGTTTTAGAGGAAAAAGACGTTTTAAAAATGCTGGAGGAAACCGAGGCAGTGCTGCATGGTCACTTTTTGCTGACCAGCGGCCTGCACAGCCCCATGTACGTAGAAAAATTTAACGTGCTGCAGCATCCCAAATACACCGAGCGCCTGTGCCAGGAAATCGCCCGCCGCTATGCCGATGACAACGTGGAGCTGGTTGTCGGCCCCATGACCGGCGGCATTTTGCTGGCGCACGAGGTGGGCAAGGCCCTGGGCACCCGCGCCATCTTTACCGAGCGCGAAAACGGCAAGATGACCCTGCGTCGTGGCTTTCAAATCCCTGCTGGCACCCGCGTGCTTGTAGTGGAGGATATTGTTACCACCGGCGGCAGCGTTAAGGAGGTTATGGAGGTCGTTAAGGAGCACGGCGGCGAGCTGGTCGGCGTGGGCCTGTTGGTTGACCGCAGCGGCGGCAAGGTGGACTTTGGTGTGCGCACAGAGGCCCTGCTGCATCTGAACGTAGAAACCTTTAACCCCGATTCCTGTCCGCTGTGCGCTAAGGGCGAGCCCTTTACCAAGCGCGGCAGAACCGGTAAATAACCAAAGTAAAATATTGCTGCAAACCTCAGGGCTCCCCTTTTTGGGGAGCCTTTTTTGGGGTTCTTTGTCAAGTTTTGGGGTCTTCGATAATTTAATACCTTAAAACCTGCTT
>CAVKMV010000053.1:2855-13518 GCA_963657675.1 Ruminococcus intestinalis | reverse complement strand
AGTAAAGATGGATATCTTTGCTGACGAGGTCTTTGTTTTTACGCCGCGCGGTGACGTTATCGACCTGCCTGTGGGCAGCGTGCCGATTGACTTTGCTTACCGCATCCATACGGATGTAGGCAACCGTTGCGTGGGTGCTAAGGTGAACGGCCGCATTGTGCCTTTGGACTATCATCTGAAAAACGGTGATATTGTGGAGGTTATCACCTCCAAGCAGTCCAACGGCCCCAGCCGTGACTGGATTAACGTCGTTGGCTCGTCTGATACCCGCAACAAGATTAAGAGCTGGTTTAAGAAGGAGCGCCGTGAGGAAAACATCATCAAGGGTCGTGAAATGCTGGAGCGCGAGGTTAAGCGCTTGGGCTACGAGCCTAAGGCGCTGATGACTCCCGAAAAGCTGAAGGAGGCAGGTGCTAAGATCCGCATCGACACGGACGAGAACCTGCTGGCTACACTGGGTTATGGCGGCGTAACGCTTAACACCGTCATGAGCAAGCTGGTGGAAATTTATAAAAAAGAGCAGAAGCTGGAAACGACCAAGGATCTGGCGCAGGTGCTGGCAGAGCTCAAGCCGCGCAAGTCTAAGGCCAAGGCCAGCCATGGCATTCTCGTCAAGGGCGAGGAGGGCATTATGGTTAAGCTGGCGCGCTGCTGTAACCCTATTCCGGGCGATCCCGTTATTGGTTACATTACGCGTGGCAGCGGCATTTCGGTCCATCGTGCCGATTGTCCCAACGTTTTGAGCAATAACCCTGAGGAGCAGCGGCGCTTGATCGAGGTGGCCTGGGACGTGGGTATTGATGACGTGTATAAGGTTAACATCGTCATCACTGCTGCTGACCGTCCTGGTTTGATGAGCGACATTATGAACGTAACGAGCGAAACGAAGATTAATATTTTCTCGCTCACGTGCCATACAGATAAGAACAAAAACGCCATCATCCACATGGGCTTGGATATTACGACACTGGATCAGCTGGAATATGTGATGAACCGCATCCGCCGCATGAAGGGCGTTTATAATGCCGAGCGTGTCGTTTCGACAGCCAATGGCGGCGGGGGTAAACAAAAATGAGAGCAGTTGTGCAGCGTGTAGACCACGCCAGTGTTACTGTTGACGGCAATGTTACGGGCAACGTGCAAAAGGGTCTGCTGGTGCTTTTGGGTGTTGCCGCTGGCGATACGGACAAGGATTTGGCTTACATCGTGGATAAGGTTTGCGGCCTGCGTATTTTTGAGGATGACGCAGGGAAGATGAACCTTTCGGTAAAGGACGTGGGCGGAGCCATTTTGGCGGTGTCACAGTTTACCCTGTGCGGAGATTGCCGCCACGGCAAGCGGCCGTCGTTTTCGGCGGCTGCCAGTCCTGAAATCGCCAATGAGTATTATGAGCAGTTTGTTGCTGCCTGCCGCGCCGCCGGTCTGCATGTGGAAACAGGCGTCTTCCGCGCGCATATGCTGGTGGAGCTGGTGAATAACGGACCGGTGACGATTTTGTTAGACAGCAGCAGGATATTATAGGACGTCAGACTTGTGTGTGCAATTAAAAGTGACACAGCAACGAAAAATTTATTGTGATTATATTTTGGAGGTATATGTAGATAATGAAGATTTATCATGCAGAGGTTGGCATGCTGGCCACCAACTGCTATTTTGCGGTGAATGAAGAAACTGGCGAGGGTGTTGTTTTTGACCCGGGCGGAGATTATCCTGCTATCGAGCATATGATTGAACAGGCTAAGGCCAAGGTTGTCGCCATCGTGTTGACGCATGGCCACAGCGACCACATTGGCGCCTTGGGACTGTTGCGCAAGGCTACGGGCGCGCCTGTGTATATTGGCGAGGGCGATGCTGACTGCTTGACTGAGCCTAACAGCAACCTGTCGTTTTTTATCGGCGAGGATATTAAGGGCGATCCTGCAGATTATCTGCTGCATGACGGCGACGAGCTGGAGCTTGCCGGGATGCAGTTTGCCTGCTATGCTACGCCGGGACACACCAAGGGCGGCTTTTGTTATTACTATGCGCCGGGAAAGGTAGCTTTTGTCGGCGATACTGTTTTTTGCGAATCCATTGGCCGCACCGATTTACCCGGTGGCAGCTACAAGGAGATTATCCAATCGATAAAAAGCAAGCTGTTGGTGCTTGATAATGACGTGAAGCTGCTCCCGGGACACGGACCATCTACTACCGTGGGCTGGGAACGCCGCAGAAATCCCTTTCTGCAATAAACAATGATGTTGAAATATTGGCCTCAAATACGCAGCAACACCTTTTTTAAGCTGGGAGTGACAGCTGCGATTTCTTATGTTCTATATTTGCTGTCTGGCTTTTTGCTGCCGCTGCTTTTAGCCGTAGGACTGGCGTTCGCGCTCTATCCTCTGGTTAACCTGATTTCACAGGTGCGCATGGCGCATGGTATGATCCAGCTGTCACGCGTGGTGGCGATTATTTTGGCGCTTTTGGCCTTTTGCCTGTTTATCTTTATGATTATAGGCTTCATCCTGCTGCCGCTGTTTGGGCAGATGAATGATTTTTTACAAAAGCTGCCGCAGTTTATCGCCAAGTCCAACATCCAGGATTTGGACAGCATGCTGCAGGATCCGTCTAAAATACCGCTTCTGCCATCCAATTTTAATATGCTCTTTAACGGCATTATCAACTGGGCCATGGGCTTTGTGGGGACGGCGCTGCGCAATCTTATCAAATCCAGTCTGGATATTGTGCAGAGTCTCGTCGGTCTGATTATCGTGCCGTTTTTAGCATTTTATTTTCTTAAGGATTGGCGCGAGCTGCGGTCGATGCTGATTAATTTGTTTAATTATGACGTACAGGAGCGCGCTGCTGCCGTTGTGGACGAAATTGGCAGGACGTTGAGCGCCTACGTCAGCGGCATGGGTAAGCTGAGTCTGATTTCCGGCTTTGTGATTACTATCGGCACCGCACTTTTGGGGATAGAGTTTCCGTTGGTGCTGGGCTTTTGGGCGCTGCTTGCCGAGACTGTGCCTGTAGTGGGACCGCTGATGGGGGCGGTGCCTGCAGTATTTATTGCTTACGGTCAGTCACCGGAGATGGCCTTGCACATAGCATTGTTCTATTTGGTATATTATCAGCTGGATGCTAACGTCATTATGCCAAGGCTGATGGGTGCGAAGATCGACCTGCATCCCGTGGTGCTCATCATCAGCCTGCTTATCGGTGCCAAGCTGTTTGGTATTTTGGGTATGGTTTTTGCTGTGCCTGTCGCAGCAGTGTACAGGGTTCTGTACAAGCAGCTGTGGCATGCCAGTGAAGGACAGGGAAGAACTAATGAACACCTTTAAGCTGATAAATGAATTAGAATTTGATGTTACGCGGCCTGTGAGCGACATGGCCGCGTTCTTTGGCTATATGGCGTCAGACACCGCTGCTGACGTACTGACAGTAAAATTAACTTGCGCAGATGGTCAGGAGCTTGTAGAAGCAGTGCTGTGCACGAAGGATGGCAGCGCCTTTGGCAGCAGTGCCTGTCATGATGCTGCGCTTAGCGGCGAGGTGGCACGCTGCGTGAAGCTGGCAGTGCTGCAGGCCTTTGCTGCTTTGACAGGCAGTCAGCCACAGCTGCCGTGGGGCGTGCTCACTGGTGTGCGTCCTGGCAAGCTGGCGCACAAGCTCCTGGATGGCGGCGTGCCGCCGGAAAAATTGGCGCAGCAGCTGGAGCAGCTATATTTGCTACCGCGGCCGCAGGGGGAGCTGCTAAGGGATATCGCCTTAAGGCAAAAGCAGCTGCTTAGTGACGCGCTGCGATTGACGGATGCCGGCATTTATATAGGCGTGCCCTATTGTCCTACGCGCTGCAGCTATTGCTCCTTCCCGGCAGGGATTGTGCCGCAGGACGAAGAATCTCAGCAAAACTTTGTAAATTTGATTGAACAAGACCTGCAAAATGTGGTACAATTACTAGGTATGCATAGCTTGCACGTCAAATCGCTGTACATTGGCGGCGGTACTCCTACAAGCCTTAGCGACAGGGTCTTTGGCCGTCTGCTGCAGGCTGTGGAGCGCAGCTTGCTGCGCTCGGGCGCGGCCGGAATGGACGTGCTGCAGGAATTTACTGTGGAGGCCGGCCGTCCGGACTGCTTTACGCAAAGCAAGCTGGCAGCGATGGAGGCTGTGGGCGTGAACCGCATCAGCGTTAATCCGCAGACCTTTCATGATAAGACGCTGCGACTGATTGGCCGGCAGCACACTGTAGACGATTTTTATGCAGCCTATGCCAGGGTGCGCCAAAGCAGCATACCCGTTATCAATATGGATTTGATTATCGGCCTGCCACAGGAAACGGAGGCTGATATTGCCTATTCCCTGGAGCAGGCAAGGGCGCTGGCACCCGAAAATTTGACGGTGCATACGCTTACGCTCAAGCGCGGCGCACAGCTTTTCGCACAGCCGCGGCAGGCAGCGCTCGCAGCAGAGGCTGCAGCACGGATGGTGCAGCAGGCAAAAATTGTGGCGCAGGCTATGGGACTGGAACCCTATTATCTGTACCGCCAGCATTATATGCTGGGTCATTTGGCCAACATTGGCTACGC
The DNA here is from genome assembly GCA_963657675.1 of Ruminococcus intestinalis. Lineage (GTDB taxonomy): Bacteria > Bacillota > Negativicutes > Acidaminococcales > Acidaminococcaceae > Phascolarctobacterium_A. The sequence continues at coordinate 8,947 of CAVKMV010000053.1, read as the reverse complement.
CAAACATGGTACGGAAAGTATATATAACATTCAGATGATGGAGGAGCGCCACCCTGTGATTGGTGTGGGACCAGCGTCGGCGAGCAAGGTGCCGCTGGCAGACGGTCATCATCTGCGCAAGCTCAATATGCCCAAGAATGTGGCGGCCTATGCAGCCAATCTGGCGGAGCTTGCAAAAAAACGCGAAGCATTATTTAGATGACATCCTTTGGGGTGTCGGTTAGGAGAGGATAGATATGCTGACTACAGCACCTAGAGGCACAAAGGATATTATGCCGTCTGACGTTAACGCCTGGCGTTATCTGGAAGAAACCGTGCGTAAGATTTGTGCCCAATATGGCTACAAGGAAATCAGGACTCCGGTATTTGAGCATACAGAGCTGTTCCAGCGCGGTATTGGTGACACTACCGATGTTGTAGAAAAGGAAATGTATACCTTTACGGACCGTGGCAACCGCAGCATCACCCTGCGTCCCGAAAACACTGCCAGCGCTGTGCGTGCTTACGTGGAGCACAAGCTGAGCAAGGATGACGCAGCAACCAAGCTGTACTACATCGGGCCGATGTTCCGCTACGACAGGCCGCAGGCAGGCCGTCTGCGTGAGTTCCATCAGTTTGGCGTGGAGGCCTTGGGCGTGCCGGGGCCGAACGTGGATGCCGAAATCATCCTTTTGGCTGTGCAGGTTTTGCAAAGCCTGGGCCTGAAGGATTTAAAGCTGAAGATTAATTCCGTGGGCTGTCCTAAGTGCCGCCCGCAGCACCGCGAAAAGCTGCAGGCCTTCTTTAAGCCGCATTTTGAGGAGCTGTGCAAGGACTGCCAGGGCAGATATGACCGCAATCCGTTGCGTCTTTTGGACTGCAAGAATCCGCACTGCCACGAGCTGGGGGAGGGTGCTCCCAGTCTGGAGGAATGTCTGTGCGACGAATGTAAGGAGCATTTTGCAGGTCTCAAGGAGCTTTTGACTGCTGCCGGCGTGGAATACGAGGTTGACCATAATCTGGTGCGCGGTCTTGACTACTACACCAAGACGGCGTTTGAAATCCAGTATGCGCCGCTGGGAGCGCAGAGCGCCGTTTGCGGCGGCGGCCGTTATGACGGACTGGTGCAGGAAATCAGCGGGGATGAGGCGCGTCCCGGCATTGGCTTTGCCATGGGTATGGAGCGTGTGCTTTTGGCACTGGAAAAGCAAGGCCTGCTGCCACAGTTTGACGAAAGCATTGCTGCCTACGTTGTCTGCCCCAAAAAGGAAAACTTTGCCTTAGCGTTTAAAACTGCTATCGAGCTGCGCCGCGCAGGCTTTAAGGTGGAATATGACTTTAACGGCCGCAGCATGAAGGCGCAGATGAAGCAGGCCAACAGGTTCCAGGCAAAACAGGTGTTAATATTTGGCGAGGACGAGGTGAGCCGCGGAGCCGTTACCGTGCGTAACATGGCTACCAGCGAGCAGCAGGAAATCGCTGTTAATGATATTATTAATTATTTCAATACTTTATAAGCAGAGGTGCTAAACATGATTAAAGAAAAACGCAGCCATCATTGTGGTGTGCTGACTAAGGAGCAGGCTGGCGAGCAGGTTGTACTGTGCGGCTGGGTTGCAAAGCGTCGTGACCACGGCGGCTTGATTTTCATTGACCTGCGTGACCGCAGCGGTATCGTGCAGGTTGTTGCTGACCCTGAAAGTGCGGGCAGCAGCTTTAAAACTGCCGAGGATATCCGTAACGAATACGTTATCAAGGTTATCGGCAATGTACGTCTGCGTGACGAGGATACCATCAATGAAAACATTCCTACCGGCACCATTGAGGTGCTGGCACATGATATTGAGGTGCTCAATGGTGCCAAAACTCCGCCGTTTTACATTAAAGACGGCATTGACACCGATGAAAACCTGCGCCTGAAATACCGTTATCTGGATCTGCGTCGTCCGGAAATGCAACGCAATCTGATTTTGCGCCACAAGGTTGCTAAATTGATGCGTGACTATTTGGACGATAACCATTTTCTGGAAATCGAAACCCCGATGCTGTGCAAATCCACCCCGGAGGGCGCACGCGATTACCTGGTTCCGAGCCGTGTAAACCCCGGCAAGTTCTATGCACTGCCGCAATCCCCGCAAATCTTTAAGCAGCTGCTGATGGTTGCAGGCATGGAGCGTTATTTCCAAATCGCCCGCTGCTTCCGTGATGAGGATCTGCGTGCTGACCGTCAGCCGGAATTCACCCAGCTGGATATGGAAATGTCCTTTATGGAGGTTGACGAAATCCTGGAGCTGATGGAAGGCCTTATCTACCACATCTTCAAGGGCGCGCTGGGTAAGGAAATCAAGATTCCGTTCCAACGCCTCACCTGGGACGACGCTATGGACCGCTATGGCAGCGACAAGCCGGACCTGCGCTTTGGCATGGAGCTGAAGAATGTAAGCGAGGCTGTCAAGGGCTGCACCTTCCAGGTATTTAATAACGTAATCGCAAGCGGCGGCCAGGTAAAATGCATCAACGTTAAGGGTTATGCAGATATTCCCCGTCGTCAGCTGGACGAGCTGGTTAAGTTCTGCGGCATTTATGGTGCCAAGGGCATGGCCTGGCTGCAGTTCCCGGCAGAGGGCGGTGTAAAATCCTCCATTGCCAAATTCTTCAGCGACGAAAACATCGAAGCTATCAAAAAGGCTGCCGAGGTTGAAGCAGGTGACCTGCTGCTCTTCGTTGCCGATAAACCGTCCGTAGTTGCTGCCTCCCTGGGCGCGCTGCGTATTGAAATGGCTAAGCGCCGCAACCTGATTAACCCGGACGAGCTGGCCTTTACCTGGGTTGTAGACTTCCCGATGTTTGAATATAACGAGGAAGAAAAACGTTATGTAGCAATGCACCATCCGTTCACCGCTCCGCGTGACGAGGATCTGCCCTTGCTTTTGACCGACCCTGGCAAGGTATATGCCAAGGCCTATGATATGGTGCTTAACGGTACCGAAATCGGCGGCGGCTCCATCCGTATCCATCGTCGTGACGTACAGAAGAAGGTATTTGAAGCTATCGGCCTGTCTGACGAGGAAGCACAGGAGAAGTTTGGCTTTATGATGAACGCCTTTGAATATGGTGCTCCGCCACACGGCGGCTTGGCCTTTGGTCTGGACCGTCTGATTATGATTATGGCGCAGCGTGATTCTATCCGCGACGTTATTGCCTTCCCCAAGACCCAGAGCGCATCCGACCTGATGACCCAGGCTCCGAACGATGTTGATGAAAAGCAGCTGCGTGAGCTGCACATCAAGACCAGTCTGCTGGTAAAAAAGGATAAGGAAGCAAAATAAGCAAAAAATCGGCCCTGGCCGCCTGCTCTGCTGCAGGCTGGCCGGGGCTTTTCCTTAGGCACTTTTAGAAGCGCTTGTCAAGAGCAAAGGCTAAAATTAAAATTTGAAAATTTTGCACAGAGAGATTGAAAAACGCCGCTATTTTTGGTATTATATGTATGTCGATAGATTGACACAAATTGAACAACTTTAGTTGATTATACCCCTGCGATGTTCGTTACATTGCTCCAAAGGTTTTGAGCCAACACTCTAACCTAGGGAGCCTGATACTCCGACTATTAAAAACATGCCTCCTTTGAGTGGAAGTTTGCGATGGAAGGGAAGGCACCCACCTGCACATGCAGGTTCAAAACGTGGAGCTGGACGGCATTGTGGGGATTAATTTTTTCTTGGCCTGAACGAGGGATATGATATGGATGATCTTTTTACAAATCTTTTTGCCAGTGATAAAAAGCAGCAAAAGCCTTTGGCGGACCGCATGCGTCCGCAAACCCTGGCCGATTTTGTAGGACAGGAAAAGGCTGTAGGACCTGGCAGCCCCCTGCGCAGGATGATTGAACGCGATATGCTGCAGTCAGTGCTTTTTTATGGTCCGCCCGGCACAGGCAAAACCACTCTGGCGCAGGTGATTGCCCACATGACAGGGGAAAAATTTGTCGCCATTAACGCTGTATCCAGTGGCGTACCGGAGCTGCGCAAGCTCATTACCAAGGCGCAGGATGACCGTTACAACGGCCGTGGCCGCACGATAGTTTTTATTGACGAAATCCACCGCTTCAATAAGGCACAGCAGGACGTGCTGCTCCCCTGCGTAGAAAACGGCACCATTGTGTTGGTTGGTGCAACGACGGAGAATCCTTTTTTTGAAATAAATTCTCCATTGCTTTCGCGTATGAAGGTGGTGCGTCTGGAAAAGCTGCAGCCGCCGCAAATCCAGCAGATTCTGCAGCGTGCTGTAGCAGATGCTGAGCATGGCTTTGGCGGCAGCTTTGTGACGCAGCCTGAAGCCTTGGCGATTATTGCTGACTTTGCCGCCGGTGACGCGCGTGGCGCACTCAATATTCTGGAGCAGGCGGAGTTTATGCTGCCCGAGACAGGAGAGCGTGTGCTGACGGTAGAAAACCTGCGCAGCGTTATCGGCACAGCCCTGCAGCGCTACGACAAGAAGGGCGATGCGCATTACGACATCATCAGTGCCTTCATCAAAAGCATGCGTGGCAGTGATGCGGACGCTGCCCTGCATTATCTGGCCCGCATGATCGAGGGGGGCGAGGACCTGCGCTTCATTGCCCGCCGTATCGTTATCTGTGCGGCCGAGGATGTGGGTCTGGCTGACCCGCAGGCGCTGGTTGTGGCCAATGCGGCGGCGCAGGCTGCTGATTTCGTAGGCTGGCCTGAGGCACAGATACCGCTGGCTGAGGCCGTGTGCTACATTGCCAATGCTCCCAAGAGCAATACTGCTTATATGGGAATCGTCAATGCGCGTGCCGATGTGCGCAAGAAAAATTGCGGCAGCGTCCCCAAGCATTTGCGTGACGCGCATTATCCCGGTGCCAAGGCGCTGGGGCATGGACTTACATACAAATATCCGCATAGCTTTCAGGGTGGCTGGGTAGAGCAGCAGTATCTGCCGGATGAGCTTGTGGGAAGCAAATACTACATCCCTAGCGGTCATGGGCAGGATAAGGGACGTAAATTTTGATAATGCAGGCTGTATAGCTTATACCAATAAATTAAGCTATACAGCTTGTTTTTTTGTAAAATATTTATGACCAAATCTAGCATTTTTAGTGGAAATAGTGTATACTATAATCATATTATAGACTATTGATAGAGAGGGTGTGAAGATCATAGCTTTAAGCAACAGGCAGAAGCAGATTGCCGAAATCGTACGCCTGGACGGGCCAATTACCGGTGAGCATATAGCTGAAAGGCTGAATGTTACCCGTGCTGCCTTGCGCAGTGATCTGGCAATCCTTGTTATGGGTGGCATCTTGGACGCACGGCCAAAGGTTGGCTATTTTTATACCGGCAAAAACACCTTAGGAATGTTAATGGAAGAAATTTCCGCCATCACCGTGCAGGATTTGCAGTCTGTGCCGGTGGCGATAACGCAGGATAAAAGTGCCTATGAGGCAGTTGTCACCATGTTTCTTGAGGACGTGGGAACGGTGTTCGTGTTGGACGAGGCAGGCCTGCTCACAGGCATTGTCTCGCGTAAGGACCTGCTGAAGGCAGCCATCAATAACAGTGATTTGCGTGATATTCCCGTCGTCATGGTGATGACGCCGATTTCCAAGATTATTGTGGCAACGCCCGAGGAGGCTGCGGCATCGGCGGCACGCAGGTTAATTGATAACGAAATTGACTGCCTGCCGGTAGTGAAAATTCTTGATGAGGCTAAACGCAGCTATAAGGTTGTGGGCCGCATTACAAAAACTAATTTTACCCGCCTGCTGGTGGACCTGGCCGAGGGTAAGGGAGGTAATTATCATACTAGCGAAGCTTAATCCTGTTATTTATGCAGTATCTGACTCTATTGGTGAAACCGCGGAATCCGTGGTTAAGGCTACCACCAGTCAGTTTGTAGAGGAAAAGTTTGATGTTATCCGTGTTCCTTATGTCAAGGATAGGGAACAGATTGATAAGGTGGTGGAAGAGGCCGCTGCCAATAGAGCCGTCATCTGCTACACCATTGTTTCGCCTGAGCTGCGCGAGCATATGGCTGACAAGGCCCTGGCGAGTGACGTGGAGGTGGTGGATGTTTTGGGACCAATGCTCAAA